>CBIHQO010000184.1:0-9627 GCA_966211735.1 uncultured Schlesneria sp. | reverse complement strand
CTGCTGCATCATTGAAGGGACCGGTGGACACTGGGGACTGGTTCCTGTTCAAGGAGCCTTCCTGAAAGGGCTGCGCGAACTCTGCACGAAGTACGGTGTCATCCTGATCTTTGACGAGGTGATATCAGGATTTCGAGTGCATCCAGGTGGATCGCAGGCCCACTACGGCGTGACACCTGATATGACGACGCTGGCGAAGATCCTGGCCGGAGGCCTGCCGGGCGGTGCGCTGGTCGGTCGCGCCGATTTGCTGGAGGCCATCGCCTTTGGCAATCGCTACGGCAAAAAGATGAAGCATCCCGGGACATACAATGGCAACCCTCTGTCTGCCGCTGCCGGTTGCGCGGCCCTCGACGCGATCGCGGATGGAAAGCCGTGTCAGCGTGCCAACGAGTTGGCTTGCGATCTCCGCGGACGTCTCAATCAGTTGTTTGCACAGCGAAACGCCCCCTGGGTGGCATACGGCGAATTCTCGATGATTCACATCCTGCCGAATTATGAAGGACCACGCCCCACCTCAGACGAGGTCATTCCGTGCGGCGGCGATTATCGAAAGCTTGATGCGGAGCAACCCGCTGCGCTGAAGCATGCCTTTCGTGCGGCTCTGCTGCTCAATGGTGTCGACTGGTTTGGATGGAGTGGAATGACTTCCGCTGCACACACCACCGAAGACATCGATCAAACGGTTGGCGCGTTTGATCGCGCGCTGGCATTACTCGGCGTGTGATGGAGTCAATGATTTCCTGCCGATTTCTATAGCCGCTGACCTTCTGCGAAATTCGTTGCCTGGATGAATGTCCTTCCCGCCAGTGTTGAATCGGCCCCTGAACCGGATCGACTACGTCACGACCTGTTTCGACTGGCGTTGCCCGTCCTTGGAGAACAGTTGCTGGCGTTTTGCGTCGGCTTCTATGACGTTTACCTCGCGGGGTTGCTGGGAGAGACGGAAACATCGGCGATCGGCTTGGCATCCTACGTTTCCTGGCTGGCATCGTTGATTTTCAGCCTGGTTGGAACGGGGACCGTGGCCATTGTTGCTCGCTCATGGGGAGCTGGTCAGTTCGATGATGCCAGACGAATCGCGGCCCGTTCGCTGACGCTGACCATGGTGTTCGCCATAGGGATCTTCCTGATCCTGCAAGGCCTGGCGAGCCTGTTCCCGGTACTGCTGCGCATGGATGGGGCACAGCGTGATATCACCGTTGAGTACTTGCGCCTGGATGCCTGCGGACAATTTTTCGCAGGTTGGACTTTGATTGGTGCTGCCGCGTTGCGCGGGTCCGGTGACATGCGATCGCCGCTGCTGGTGCTCACCGTGACGAATATTGTGAACATCATCGTCTCGACCTCCTGCGTTTTTGGTTGGGGACCTCTTCCCGCCATGGGCGTGACGGGGATCGTCACCGGGACCGTGATAGCACACATTTGTGGAGCGGTGGTGATGACGGTCATGCTGTTCTCGGGAGTCTCACGTATTCAGGTGCGGCTGAGCGAGTTCCAGTTTCACCGTGAAACGATGATCCGCATCTTACGACTTGGAGGCCCCGCAGCTCTGGGTGGGGTCGCGACATTCTCGGGACACTTTCTATTCCTGATGGTCATTGCGAACTTGTCTCCACTCGGCTTTGACGGAGCGACCTTCGCAGCCCATGTAGTGGGCGTGCGTGTCGAATCACTGTCATATCTGCCTGTCGAAGCGTTCGGAATCGCCGCGGCAACAATGGTAGGTCAATCCTTGGGTGCCGGACAGGTCGCTCGGGCGCGACGTGCCGCCCACGAAGCGTTGCTGCAATGTGTCGGCTATGCCGCCCTGATGATGGTCCTCTTCTTTGTGTTCGCACCGAACATTTATGCTCGCATGCAGTCCAGTCCAGAGGTGGCCCAAATCGGCGTGCCGGCATTCCGACTGATGGCGCTCTATCAAATTCCGAACGCCGTGCTGATCGTCTACATCTATGCACTACGTGGTGCCGGAGATACCAGATTTCCAATGTTGTGCTCACTGCTCGGCAACTTATTGGTGCGTGTTTCCCTAGGCTACTTTTGCGGCGTCGTTTTGAATGGCGGTCTAATTGGTGCGTGGATCGGCATGGGAGCCGACAATATTCTGAGAGCGATCCTGGCATCCTGGCGATATCGATCTGGGGCCTGGATCAAAGTGCGCGTGTAGCAGTTTTGCCCCAGTCTTTGGAGACGCATCGATGATCTGGCACCCTGAGTTCACAACTCTTATCGCTCGTCGATCGATCCTGCTGGTGCTGATCGGATCTTTCCTCCACTCCACCAACGCCATCTCAAATTCAGCCGAAATGGCACCGTTGGTCGAGGCCAGGCGAGGAATGGTCGTCAGCGTGAACCCGGAGGCGAGCGACGCGGGATTGCAGGTGCTCCAAGCTGGCGGGAACGCGGTCGATGCTGCGATCACGGTTGCCTTGTGCCTGGCGGTGACGTTTCCCGAGGCTGGCAATATTGGCGGTGGCGGATTCATGATGGTCTGGCCCGGTCCGGCGAGAGGCAACGATGCGATCCCGGCTCCCGTCTGCATCGAATACCGCGAAACGTGCCCCGCGGGCATCACGCGAGATTCCTTTGTGAACGAACACCGACAGGAAGGACATCACACTGTCGGCGTGCCAGGCACGATTCGTGGTCTGGCACTCGCACACCACAAATTTGGCACTCGTCCTTGGGCAGAACTGGTCGCCCCTGCGATTCGACTGGCAAAAGAAGGTTTCCCCGTTGATGCAACGTTGGCGGCCGGACTCAATAAGCTGCTCCCTCAAACGAGCGACGATACCGAGTTCCGTCGTGTGTATGGAAAACCGGATGGGACAGTGTGGGCAAAAGGTGATCGGCTCGTTCAGCCTGATTTAGCGGAAACGCTCGCAGTCCTCGCGGCTGACGGTCCCGACGCGTTTTACCACGGCACGATTGCTCAAAAGATTGTCGCCGAGATGAAAGCCAATGGCGGAGCGATCACTTCCGAAGATCTGGCGGGCTATCGAGCAAACATTCGACAGCCAGTCCACACGACTTATCGCGGCTACGACATCTATGCGCCGCCCCCTCCCAGTGCTGGCGGGACTCAATTGATCGAATGCCTGAATATCCTGGAACAATACGATCTGGCGAAGCTAGGTCCCAAGTCCTCGCAATCGGCGCATCTGATCGCCGAAGCCATGCGCCGCGCGGGATGTGATCGCGTTCGATATCAAGGGGACCCCGCATTCACGCAGATCCCGCCAGCTTTAGTGACAAAGACACATGCCAAGCAGGTTTCTCAAGACCTCAGGCTCGATCAGGCAACACGCAGTGAGGATCTCGCGCAAGACATCAAACTGTCCGATGAGCCGCCGAGCACGACTCATTTTTCAATCGTAGATGGCAACGGCATGGCCGTGTCGAATACTTACACGTTGCAGAACAGCTATGGCTCGCGAGTCGTCGTTCGCAGCGCGGGCTTCCTGCTGAATAATGAAATGACGGATTTTAACTGGCAACCGGGAGTGACAACTCGCGCCGGTCGAGTCGGCACAGAGCCAAATGTGATGGCCCCCGGCAAACGGATGGTCAGTTCGCAGTGTCCTACATTGGTCGCCCGCGATGGCAAACTGTTGCTGGTCACAGGCAGCCCCGGAGGACGCACGATCCCCAGCACGGTCCTGTGCGTCATCGTAAACGTACTGGATTTCGGCATGTCATTGCGGGATGCCGTCGATGCTCCACGCTGGCATCATCAGTGGTTCCCCGATCGCCTGCAATTCGAACATCTCGGCGACCCCAAGTTCGCTCAGCAAATCCTGGAACTGCGTGCGATGAAGCATGACTTTGGGAACGACGTGCGAAAGCTTGGTGATGGATACCGGCGTCAGGGGGATGCCCATTCGATCCTGATCCGCGACGACCTGCTCCAGGGAGCAGCCGATTGGCGTCGCACGCAGGGCAAAGCCGCGGGTTTGCCATGAATCAAAGAGCATAAATAACTCAACAGAGAAAACCTCGCGACAACTGGCAAGCCGCGTTTCCGCCGAGTAAGATGCCGCCCGCATCGCCCCGGAGAGGTGGCAGAGTGGCCGATTGCACCGGTCTTGAAAACCGGCATCCATGCAAGTGGATCCAGGGTTCGAATCCCTGCCTCTCCGTTTCGACTGCTCGCTAAGCCGCTATCGTCATGCGATAGCGGCTTTAATTTTTTATCGGCTCAAGGAGTGGCGTTTCCGGCACGATGTTTCTGATGGCGGGGAGGCAGAGTAGTCTAGAGGCACGTTCTCAGTAGCCCAGGCAACCAGGTAAGGCACCATGAAAAGAGCAATCATCACCGGGATCACAGGGCAAGACGGCTCCTATTTGGCAGAGTTGTTGCTGGAGAAGGGATACGAAGTCCACGGCCTTGTCCGCCGGGTCGCTCTCGAAGACGCGCGACATCGGCTGTCGCGAATTCTGCCGATTCGGGATCGAATCAAGTTACATGCGGCGAGCCTTGAAAGCTTCCCTTCGCTGTACAACGTTATTAATCAGGTTCGTCCTGACGAGTTGTATCATCTGGCTGCTCAGAGCTTTGTTTCTTATTCGTTTGACGATGCGTTTTCGACGTTTCGCACGAACATTGACGGGACGCACTACGTGCTGGAATCGGTAAAACAGGCCGCTCCGGGGTGCAAGGTGTATTTCGCTGGATCCAGCGAAATGTTCGGCAACGCATCCGAGTCGCCGCAGACCGAGCAAACGAAGTTTTCTCCACGCAGTCCCTATGGAATTTCCAAGGTGACGGGCTTCGATTTGTCAACGAATTACCGTGACGCCTATAACATGTTCGTCTGCTCAGGCATCCTGTTTAATCACGAGTCTCCTCGACGCGGTTTTGAATTCGTGACGAGGAAGATCACCTCGCATGTAGCTCGAATTAAGGCGAAGCAGATCGACAAGTTACCGCTCGGCAACCTCAGTGCGCAGCGCGATTGGGGATTCGCCGGGGACTATGTGCTGGCGATGTGGCAGATGCTGCAGCAACAGACGCCTCGTGACTTTGTCATTGCGACCGGCGAAACTCATTCAGTGCAAGAGTTTTGCGAAGCGGCATTCAGCCATGTTGGCCTGAATTGGCAGGACCACGTGGTGGTCGACCCTGCCTTCTATCGACCCGCCGAGATCCACCAGCTCATTGGCGACGCGAGCCTGGCAAGGCGCGAGCTCGGATGGCGACCCACGGCGACTTTCACGGAACTCGTTCACAGCATGGTCGACAACGATTTACAGCAATGTCAGTGACCATAGCCCATTTCGGTTAAAGAGCTCCGGTAAAGCGATCCGCACCGACCATCCGACGGACCAGGCGTTCCTTGCGATCATGAGAACCGTTCAAGTCGGAACCTTGAACGGGTCGATGGCTCTGAGAAGCACGTTTATCAAACCACGTGCCTTTCAGATTGGAATCAGGATGATTCGTCGCATTGCCATCACGGGATTGATACTGGCCAGCAGCCTGACGGGCTGCCGTGCCTGCAATTTGCTCAATCCCTATGCCGACGTGATCGATGATGTGAACGATACACACGTCTATTTCGACAATTGGTACAAGCCGAAGCTGGATATCAGCCGCGCTGGCAAACCCGATTGGTGTGGCCCCATCAACAGCCGACTCGGCGGAAACATCTGCTATTTGGGTTGTTACGACCGATTCGACGAGTGCAATCTGTATCCGCCAGCGAACCCCTACTCGTTCCCGAGCGACACACTTGGCGAGCCGAAGAACTGGACGCCATCGGCCAGGCCTGTCGACACGCCACTCCCAGAGCAAACGCCTCCACCGCCCGCTCCGACGTTGGATGAGTGACGCGAGCGCGTGACGATCTGAACTGGTTGTTTCTACGGGACTTCCAGCGCCTGTTGAAGATGAGTGAGTACTTCTTCGACGGCCTTCCATTGCCGCCATTCGCGTAAAGTTTCCACACCAGCGATTTCCGGGCCACTTATCTCGGCAGGCAAAATGTGCCGGAAGGTTTGAACGTCGGCGTCAGTGCCCTTTCGCACCGCGATCCCAACGTAAATCAGCCCATCCTGATCAGACGGAGCACCGGGCCCCAGATGGCCAGTCACTGAGGCAGCCAACTTAGACGCGGGTGTTCGCTTGAGCACCCCCATCGCCATTGCTGCTGCAGCTTTTCCGCTGACGACCCCTTCGTTCGCAAGGAATTCGGGACCGATTCCTAACCACTCCGTCTTAGTCGCCGCTTGATAAACGACGGCAGACCCACAAAGGAACTCGGAGATGCCAGGTACCCTGGCCAAACTCGCGGAAATCAATCCCGCCGTGCAGCTTTCGGCGAAAACTACGGGCGTATTCGTCGCTCGAATTCGATCCGCCACGTTCTGAATCAACGCTGACAATGGCTGGGGCATTTGGGCGCTTCTCGCTGAGTTTTCGGGCCGATTTTCATTCGTCTGCGAACCATCCGCAGACAAGATAGATTGTCTATTCCGATCCTAGCGGTTGTGCCGATGAAACCTGCAACCAAGATCACTGTCGCTCACCGCGATCGGAAATTGTAGGTGAGCGACAAGCCAAGTGATCTGTTGGTAGACCGGTACAACTGTGCCAGTCTCTACGGCCAGTTGTCGTTCGTCCAGCGATGCGACGATCGACACAGGGGGATAGACCCGGATGATTCGTTCTCACCGACATTGGTGGCGAAGCGCGCTTCTCGCTGGAGCAGTCTATGGGCTGACCTTCGGAAGCCAAGCCTTTGCCGCTGATTTGCCGACGCGTGACGGGGCCGAGTTGGCCGGATCACGAACGATTTCTGCGGACGCCGAACTTGATGCGGCGTTTCAATCACTTGGCGTCTTAACCGCGAAGACCGGCTCGTCCTCATACGCTGTTCGCAAGCAAGCGATAAGTGAGTTGCAAGCCGCGGAGTTGTCGGCTGAGGCCACAACGAAGGTCAATCGGATTCTGAATAACCTGGCGATGTTTCGCCGGTTGCCGACACTGACGTTTGAAGCGGATCCAGATGTCTACAACTATTTCCTGCGCAATCCCGACGTCACCGTGGCGACGTGGCGTGCCATGGAAATATCGAAGTTCCAACTGACGAATCTTGGTGCCGGTTGCTACAACGCCGACGCCGGCGATGGTTCGGTCGGCCGCATCGAGATCTTGCGCCAGACACCAACGGAAACCGTGATTCACTGTGACGGTGCATTCAAAAGTCCGTTGCTTCCCAAACCAATCACCGCCCGTTCAGTGATGCGGTTGCAGACATCATTCACTAAGGACGCTGACGGTCGAATCGTCGCCACACATTCCGGTGATGTCTTCGTCGAATTCCCCTCTCAGGCTGTTGAAACAGTGGCGCGAGTCATTTCGCCAGTCAGCCATTCAATCGCCGATCGCAACTTCAAGCAGATTTCTCTGTATGTCCACCTGATGACGCAAGCGATGGCGAAACATCCCGGTTGGATCGAGACGATCGGTAACAAATTGGATGGGGTCACTGGAGCCCAGCGCCAGCAGTTCCTGGAAGTCTCTGCTCGCAGTCATGTCATCGCCAGAAAGCGACTTGCAGCCCAATCAGGAAAGCCACTGCAGTTGGAAGAGATCTTGTCGCCCTTTCGAGTTAACGACCCTACAGCTGTTTCCCCCGTAGTCATCCGACCCACAGGGGCAACATCACGAGATTGAGGTGACGGTGGTAGACCCGGACCGCCGTCGCTCCAGCCGGCTGGCCCCCCGTAGGGCCAGCCGGCTTGCATTTTTTCATCACTCGTCGCTTTCAATTTGTCTTGATGACAGCGTCCGTTCGATCGTGCAGACCTTGCGCCAGCATCGCGATGACGTCCCGCCCGTTCTTGCCATTCTCCAACTGGTTGACCAAAGGGGCCGGCAATTCGGACACCCCCAAGTGTGCACCACTGAGGGCTCCTGTCATCGCCGCCAGCGTGTCCGTATCGGCGGACATCCCTTCCACCGGACTGCCAACGGCATCGCCGATGGCCTGCCCCAGCAAACAGCCGAGAAACCGATCAGCCCGTGTCGGTGATCGCGTGCTCTTCATCTTCAATTCTCCGATGGGGGTCGGAACATTTGCGAGGTGAGGGCTTCGCGATCCGACCTGGCCGCTTGGCGAAGTTGGAAAAGCTGTCCCAGTCCCGAATCGTAGAATATTGATGAAAACCTTCGGAATCTACTCGCGATCTTGCCGCCATTGGCTAGAGTGGAAGGTGCGGGCCTGAGTGAAAACTACTGGCGCACTGTCTTGCAAGGAGGAATGGTATGAAGCTTCCCGCCAATTCTGTCCAATCAACAGTCGCTGAATCTAACGATGCAGCGACGTATGAGGAGTCCCTTCCTCATGAAGTTGAACGTGAAGTTTTGCATCGGCTGCAAAACCATCCGTCGCTCAAATTTACGCGACTGAGCGTCCATCAATGTGGTCGTGACTCGATTTTTCTAGACGGCTCTCTGGAATCCAACGACGACGAAATCGACTTGTGCGAGGTCGTGCGGGGAATCCACGGCATCAAGGTCGTTGTCAATCGCGTCATGAATATTCACCCGAGGCCAAAGAAGGGGTGAACATCTGCCAAGGAATAGATTTACTGCACATGACGCAGCCGGAAATCAACTTTGAAAATTGATCTCCGGCTGGAACGCGGTAAACACTATTTTGAAGGACTGGAAGCGGCTTCAAGAGCGCGTTTGTATTGACGCAATCGCTTCTTCACCGAGGGATCATTCTCCAACGCGGTCCCCGGGATGAGTTCGACAACACGCTCCTGAGTCACCACGGCCTTCTCCAACATCCCGTTGTCGAAATAGGCCTTCGCCAAGGTATCGGCGATGGAGGGATTCTGATTTTTCTCTAAGTTGTCCGCTTTCAAAGCGACTTTTAGTGCAAATTTCAACAGCTTGGGATCGGCCTTCTTTTCCCGATCAGGCGTGACCAGCATCCACGCGATGTTGTTCAGTGCATCCGGGTTCTCGCCAACATCATCGGATTCAATCAGCGCAGTCCCGACTGTCAACGCCTGATCGGCGTCGCCCTTGGGGCTGGCTAGCACCTGCAGCTTTACCAGCGAGAACTGTAAAGCGCGATCCGGAACCAATTTGGCAACCGCATCCAATTCCTTCACCAACTCGGTGAAGTCACCGCTCTCCTCGAATTCGGCGTAGAGTTTGCCGAGTTTTGCCTGAGCTGCTTCCATCTTTTTCCGCTCTGCAATGGCAGCCTTCAGCTTCTTCACCTCGGCAGCGAGATCCCAGGTTCCCTTGGCAATCTTCTCCAACGGTTCGTCGATCTCTCCGGGGTGTCCCAGCCATGCCACCAAGCCTTCGCCATTCACGATAAATGCAGTGGGGATTCCTTGCTGCCCCGATGGATCCATCCAGTTTTTAACCATTGCTCCATCGCTACTGTCGCCTTCGTCCGGAACCTGATCGAGCGCGACGCGGTAATCCATGTTGTCACCCATCTCTTCGACGAATTTGATGACTTCATCCTGATCGTCTTCGAGGATTGCCACGCCAATGAACGCGATATCCTTGTATTGCTTCTGTAGCTTTGTCAGATGGGGAATTGTCGCACGGCAAGGTCCGCACCACGTCGCCCAGAACTCGACAACATAGGT
>CBIHQO010000183.1:0-9639 GCA_966211735.1 uncultured Schlesneria sp. | reverse complement strand
GGCAGCCTCCAAAGACAAAAAAAGGCCGCAATCTCGTGATAAACGAGACTGCGGCCTGTTGGTTACAGTGCCACATCAGTGTCAGGCCCAACCTGACGAATCAGGTGTGCCGGGCGAGAGTATAGATCAACTCGTGTGACTCAAAGAAGCCCCTAATTGGGGAACTTTGCAAAGATCGTGGCAGATTGTTGGAGGCCTTTCGTGGGATGGGCTTCCAGCCCGTCGCCTTCGTTTTTTGTCGGTGGTCCCTACTGCAGAGAAGAAATGACGGGCTGGAAGCGCTGGAAGCCCATCCTACGGAAGAGGGGAACGGAAGAGGGAACGGAAGAACGGTCAAACTCAACTAGCGTTTGGCTCCGATCTCGCCATGCGAACCGCTGTTGATGACTGTCAAATCGAAGATGTTCTCGCTCGGCTTCCATACTTTGAAGATCTTGCTGGGATCAACCGGGGCGTGACCTTTTGATGGACTGAGAGACAGGTTGTTCGTCGACTTCACATCACCTGTCAGCGAGAACCGGGCGGCGATGTTGTCTCGAACGACCACCGACTTCGACGGGGCTCCGTTCTTGCGGTTGAAGACGCCGATCCAGGCTTGAATCTTGGGGGTCGAACAACTGGTGATCACCGTGTTGTTAGAGATCTTCAGCCCGTCGACTCCGTAAAACGAGATCCCGTGATACGCGGCCGTGATCACGATGTTGTTCGTGACAGAAACATTCTTCCAACCGCCGTCGAAGACCACGATCCCTTGCAGCACTTGCGAGTCGATTCCGCTGCGAATCAGTGGCAGGTTCGGATACTTGCCGGTGCTGGCGATTATGGTGTTGCTGTCGATGACGACGTTCTCCATGTCGGTCTTGGTCAGGTTCCAGCCCTGGATTCCGTCGTTGTGATTCTTGTCATCGAGCAGGCAGTAGTTGTCGGTAATGGAGTTGTTTTTAATCGTGATGTTGCTGCCCGAAAAGCGCAGGCCGTCGTCGGCGAACTGCTCAAGGGAGTTCCCGGTCACCTCAATCGTATCACCGCCGACGTAGAGCCCATGTCGTATGTTCTTAAAGGTGTTGTCACGGATCACGCAGCGGTTTCCGTCGAAGGACATGCCCGTGATCGACTTGGCCGCCCAGTCCTCGGGCGACCACTTCGACGCATCCTCCACCGTGTAGATCGTGTTCCGCTCAAACACAATATCATCAGCCTCGATCTTCACGAGCGGTGCATACCTGGGCAGGGGCTGATCAAAGGCAAACGTGATCTCGCGAAATGTCCAGAACGCGGCTCCACGAACCGCCAGTTGGCTCACTAACGGCTTGTGTCCCGACATCGCCTGAACTGTGACGTGCGACGTGTTTTTCATGTTGCCGAACTTGGGATACAGCGTGACGTTGCCATGCTGCCCGTCCAGCAGAAAGACGGTGTCCCCCGACTTGATCGTGGGGCCGACCGTGTGCGACGCGACAACCTCGCCGAACGCACCCCACGGCCGCGCCTTCGTCCCGTCGCCAGACTTGGTGCCGTTGACAGGGTCACAATACCACTCGGCGGCCTGACACCAGGCAGACAGCATCAGGAGCAGTGTCCCTGCGATGGCAGTCTGTTTGACCAGTTGTGATGGCATGTCACTCCCTCCCCAAATCGCAGGCTCGACCTCAACGAGGATCACCGGACGCGTCGCGTCATTATGACTGTTCCGTTCTTCGTTCACAGGGCGTGATATACGCTCAGATGCTGTAATCAACAAAACTGCACGTGATGAGCCTGGCGTGGGATTGGTCGTCGGTTGCGTAGGGTGCGTGCCGTCTTCGAAACGCACCACGTACGTGAAGTGACGACGATGGTGTGTTCCGAAGACGGCGCACGCGCTACAAGCCTAAGACTCGCCTGCGCGAACCTTCGCTTGCAAATACTGAACAAGGTCCGAAACAGTCTCAAGATCCCAAGTCTCGTGAACAGGTATCGAAATGTGCAATGCGGCTTCGAGGGCCGTCAGGACTTCCATCGGTTCCAAGTCGCCCATCTGCAGATCATTGATAAACCGCGTCGTCGCCTTGATGTCGTCAAGTCTGATATTCAGATATTCGACCAGGGCGCGGGCAACACAGATGGCAACTTCTCGCTGCTCCGCCGGGAAGTGCTCAACGGCCCATTCGGAATCGCTAGCATACATCATCGGCTTCGGTTGGACGAAGCTGTTGAGCCAACTCAGGAAGTTCATGAGTGACTATGCTCCTGCAACAGTCTGTCTCCAATCGTGGCTGGTGCTTTGTTTCGCGCCGTGAATAACAGCAGCCAGGCCGAGAGCAAAGTCAGCGGCCAGACGACGCACCAGTACGGAATGATCAACAAATCCAGTTTGATATTCTTCACGCTAAGTGGAGGTTGCTGATATCGTTTGACGAGTTCAAGACCACCAGATCCCGCCGCGATTCGATCTCGAGATCTGCGGCATGCACGATCCGCCCGCCCGAGATGATGCGTTCGCGATCCATTTCAATGTAAGGGCCAAGGATGACGCTGGGGCTCGCGTTCCACAATCGCCCCAAAACCAGGCAAGCCTTCTCGGAGGCGACGACCACCGATGTTTGCTGCTGCGTCCAGAGGTGGTACTCACCCAGGGTGGACCGACTGCGAATCCACAGGCCTGTCAACGCGAGTGCCATCACCAGCGTGACGCAACCGAGCTTTCGTCGCCAGCCGTGAAAGACTGTGTGCATGGGGCTTCGTCAACTCGCGACGCGTTGTGAGAGTGATGCGGCGATTCTTTCAGCGGCGATCAGGATCGCGCCGGCAATGGCGATGCAACCAACTCCGCTGTGCGGTTCTCCTAACGCCAATAAGGTACCGACGATCAAGAACAACCAGCCAACGATGTGTCTCACCATGGGAACTCCTAACAGAAGGTCTCGACGGTCGCGGTTTCGGAGAGCCGACTAATATAGTCCAAAAGTAGGGGGCGTGTCGTCTTCGAAAGGGACCGCGAGCGTTGCTGGAGATTTGATGGTGTGTTCCGAAGACTGCACACAACCTACGGGTCAGGGATTGGGTTCGATTCGGCAGCCCGGTAATTCGGTCCGAAGCTTGTCGCGGCCCGCTGGGGTGGTGTCGGTGCGAAACAGATCGAGCCATGAGAGCCTGGTTAATCCTTTCAGGTTGTCCAGTCCGTCGTCTGCGACGCGACAATCTTCGAGGTCCAGTTGTTGGAGATGCTTCATCTGTTGCAGTTGGATTAGGCCGACGCCGGTGACCTGTGTTCGCTTCAGATCCAGGTGGGTCAGATTTGTCATACGTTGAAGATGCTGCAGACCGGCATTCGTAACTGCGGTATTCGAGAGACTGAGCCGGGTCAGACTCGTCAGCCCTTTCAAATGGCTCAGGCCGATGTCGGTGACTTGGGTATTGTCGAGATTGAGGGCGACCAGGCGGCTTAGCCCTTGCAGTGATTCAAGGCCGGTGTCCGTGATCAGTTTGCGATTCAGTTCAAGTTTCTCGAGGTTTGTCAGTCCTCGCAAGTAAACCATCCCCGCGTCGTCGACTTGCGTGTGGTCAATACGGAGCACTCGCAGCTTGGTCAGTTTGCTGATGTGCTGCAGGCTGTCAGACCCGATGCGAGTTTGACTCAAATTGAGCTCCTCCAGATTCGTCAGTTTGCTGAGGAACCTCAGCCCACTGCCGTTCATGTCCGAGCCGAAGATCTGCAGCGACTGGAGTTTCTTGAGCCGACCGAGATGTTCCAGTCCCGCGTCGCTGATCGACGTGTGGTGCAGCCAGAGGGTTTTCAGTTCAGTTAAATCCCGCAGTTGCTCCAGATCGGTATCAGTTGCGTCCATGGAATCGAACGAGAGCTCTTCGAGGTATGGCAACTCTTTTAAGGACTTGATGAGCTGTTCGGTCGAGTCATTGCGCGAACGGAAGCCGGCCCGACAGATTCGATGCCAGAAGAGAAACCTGTCCTGCAATGATTTCGAAATCCCAGGCGGGCCGATGTATTGAAAGCTGACGTTTCCGGACGTCGACCAGAACTTTGTCGCGATCCGCAGTTCGCGCTGGTACTGCCGATAACCGGCAAAGATGCTGATCGATGCAAACGCGATGATCAGCAGGACCAGCCCGATCACAATCCGTAGGCCGTACTGCTTGAGACATCGAATCATGTTCGCTTCCATGGCTTCCAGAGTAGCAGGCCGACCGAGAGTAGGGTCACCCTACAAGATTGCATCCTCGTTCAGCGTCGCGTGACGATCTTGGCAATATGCTGAGTTAGCAGCAGCTCGAACGCCTGTTGTTGCTCGACGCTCTGAAAGACGCGTTTCGGAATCACGGTGAACTGGTGCTCGCCATAGTAGAGAAGGTAGGAATGAGCATCCACCAAGGCTCGTGAATACAGGCTCCATTGCAACTGCGAATCGATGCGCGGCGTGTGGAAATGAATCTCTTCGGGTGAGAACGTCAGCGTATAGTCGTCGCGGAACTCTCGTTCGCGGCGGAAGACCAGCGGTGGGATCACGATGAAGGCGGCAAACAGCATGAGGGCGAACGTGACGCCAATGATAAGACACCCCGCGCCAAGCCAGTCTAGTCCCCGTGACCAGCAGAGGTAAGCACCGATGCTGACGAGAACAACCGTGCCGACAAGATCCCAAGGCAAATGAAGGTATGATGCGTAGTGGGCTCGCAGCGCGCGAACGTAATCGCGCTCCCGATATCGGAATGACAGGGTGACGGTCGAATTCACAGGCGGACTCGATGCGGGTTAAGATGGAATCGGAAGCGGCCGCGATTGACGACAAGCTTTCGAACAACACCGCCACACATTGAACCGCCCGCGGCAATTGGTCAAGTTGGCGTGGTCGCCAGCGACTGTTCTTTCGTGGGATGGGCTTCCAGCCCGTCGCCTTGGCTGTTGCCTTTTCTTTTCAGTCCCGGAGGGACGACCGACAATAGCCCACCACTTCAGTGGTGGGTCCTCGTCGATTGCGCTTTCAAAAGTCCCGGTAGGGACGACAGAAGTTCATTTGCCTGACGGGCAGGTTGGTCGGGACATTGGAGGCTACCTCGTTTCTGAGCTCACCAGGGAAATGTTATCGAAGCCTTCTGTCGTCCCTCACGGGACTGCGGTCCTCGATCGTCGGCTCACCCACCACTGAAGTGGTGGGCTATTGTCGGTCGTCCCTACCGGGACTAAGAAGCAGGCCAACAGCCAAAGCGACGGGCTGGAAGCCCATCCCACGAAGCTAGTCTGGCGTCGGTCCGGGATCTTGCTTCCGCGGCTTCCAGAGCATCAAGTAACCAGAGAACAGCGTCAGCGGGATCACGAACGGCCAGTAGGGGACCGTCATTGAGTCTGACAGGCCAAGCTCCACGCCCCAGTCTCCGATGTTCGCATAGCGCGTCCCGTCACTCGTTTGAACGACGAAGCCTGGGTTCCAGAAGCGAGCGACCGGGCGCTGCGTCGCCAGTCTCCACCAGGACAGCATTCCGTCGCCAGAGATCACGACCTCGGTTTCATGACCGATGGACCAGCACCATGTATCGGTGATCAATTGACTGCGCATCCACAACCCCATCAGCGCGCACGACATCACCAGGGCGACTACGCCTGTTTTCCGTCGCCAGCCGTGAAGGAATGTGTGCATGGGCGCATGATATCATAGATTCAATGAGCCGCGCTTCCGTGGCTCCCAGAGAATGAGGTGGCCGGAGAGAAGTGTCAGGGGGATGACGACTGCCCAAAAGGGGATCATCCAGATACCAATCTCCGCGAAGACAGGCATCGCACTGTTCGACTGCCCATAGATAGACTTTGTGCCCCGTTGGAACGCTCCGAATTGGAATCCGCAGCATTCCCAATTCCACAACACATGCCACCCGTCCCACCGGTCAATGAAGCCCATGGTCGCGAAGGGATCAGGACCAGACTCCCAACGGAAATTCAGGAACGTGTCTTCAGCGAATTGTCCCGATTGCTCAGATCGGGCCCACTCAATCCGGTGCGGCGACGTCGCCAACCACTGCATTGGGCCGTCCTTTGGATGGTAGGACAACCTATCGACGATGAAGTGGCCTCTCACCCATGCGCCCATGAACACGCACGCCATCACCAGCGTGACCATGCCTGTTTTCCGTCGCCAGCCGTGGAAGAAAGTGTGCATGGGCATATGATATCATGAAGACGTAGGGTGGGTGCAGTCTTCGGAACGCACCAGCAGAGTGACGTGTCGACTTGATGGTGTGTCCGAAGACTGCACACACCTACGATAATCGCAATCGTTGAGTTAGCGACCCTCAGGCAACAGGCCATGATGCTGCAAGTCTTCCACGGTTGGCGACGAAAGGTTGGCTGCGTGACGCTCGTGATGGCGTGCGTGCTGGCAACCATGTGGGGACGCAGTCTGGTCTACAGCGATTCCGTCACGGTCAATCGAGGCACGACGACTTGCGACTTCATTGCCTCGTTTCAGGGTGAGCTGAAGTGGATTCGATCCATCGATTTCGCACCCGCGAGCCAACGCTTACTCAACGGCATCCCCACACAGGTGCCACCGCGGTATTCATTCTCGGCGGACATCAGATACGTCGATGCAGACGAAACCCTGATGCCGATCTTTGGAGGATCAGGGATCGAGTGGGATGGAAGGCTACAATTCCTCGGCTTTCAATACGGCACAGGGATGGTCAGCGGTTTTCGCTTCCAGGCCTGTTTGATTCCCTACTGGTCCGTGGTGCTCCCTCTCGCGCTGCTCGCCGCCTACCTGATCCTGGTCCCATCGCGAAAGCAGCCACCAACGACGAGCCAACCCGATGCGTGAGTTCTTTCGAGGCTGGAGGCGAAAGGCGGGGGTCATCACGCTGATCCTGGCGTGCGTCGTGGTTGCAGCAAACGTACGAAGCTTTGTCGTCTCCGACTTAATTCATATACGACTTGGTATCGGAAGGTCGCTTTACGCAGATTCTGGCGTTGGTTGCTGGACGATCAACTTGTCGATTTCACCGTATCAAGCCTTGCACACCCCTCTTTGGATGACGCTCGATCCATCTGGAGTTGGTTTCGTAGATTGGGATTGGAAGTGGGGCGACTTCGGCTACAACCACTATCAGGAGGAAAAGATTGACATTGTCACTTTGATGGGACCGTACTGGTCCCTCATCCTCCCTCTAACTCTTCTCTCCGCCTACCTGATTCTCTGGAAGCCACGGACGCGGGCATGAGCAATACTTCGCATTGCTCGACTGGCGGTGGTGTTGCTGCCGGGCGGTCCAACTGACCGCTGGTCAACTTGACCCGCGGTCAATGGCGACTCAAAGTGTTGGCGTGTTGATTGGAAGCCGGTCGTCAATCGCTGGCCAGTGACCTTGCACGTTCGGCCGTACATGGATCGCGTTCAGATTGATCAGCCCCGGGGAACACTATGAAGCTCGCGCCGTTAATCTGTGTCCGGGATGTCGAATCCAGTAGCCGCTGGTATCAAGAACTGCTCGGTCTCACCAGCGGACATGGTGGCACTGAGTACGAGCGACTCAATGACGGCGATCGACTTGTCCTGCAACTTCATCAGTGGGAAGTTGAGCATCATCATGGTCCGCTTGGCGACCCAGCACTCAAGCCTTACGGTAATGGAGTGATCCTGTGGTTTGAACTCGAAGAGTTTCAAGCCGCTGTCGCGCGAGCCGAGGCAATGAACGTACAAGTCCTGAGGCCAAGTCAACTCAGCGAAAACGGAAACTGGGAGTATTGGCTCCGAGACACCGAGGGCTACACTGTGGTTCTGACGAGTCCGCTTCCTTGAGTCCTACAGCCCGGTAAAGCCGAATAACCTTGAACGTAAGATGGACGCCAACGGCACATCACATGCGCGTCCCAAAACATAGGGCCCAACCAGTCGGTCAACTCAACCCGTAGTGAATCCACCATGCGCACCTTCTTCCACGGCTGGCGACGAAAGGCGGCTGTCGTCTCATTGGTGATGGCGAGTGGACTTGCGGGACTATGGGGTCGAAGCTGCTTTCGCAAAGACAGTGTCGTGAACGGACTTTCAGGAATCACGTCATTCGACGGGGTCTTCGAGTTCTGGCTCGTCAAGCCGCGATCGACGCACATCGAACCAGAATCGTTGCGGTGGGTATCGTCGTTGCGGACTCCAGCCACTGAGATACTGGATCGCAGAGAATCTATTTGGTCTCGGAACTTCGTTGTCCTGAGAATTTCTGAGGACCATGGCGGTGGGAACCCGGCGAACTCGGACATGATGACCGTGCGAAGATTGGCAATCCCCCATTGGTCAATCGTCCTGTCCCTAACCATTCTTTCCGCCTGCCTGATATTTTGGAAGCCACGGAAGCGGGCGTGATATGCTGATCTTGGTTTCGGTTACGAAGGGAGAGTGACGGCAAGAACATGAACATGTACGCACAATATCTCGCAGGCACAGTTGATGAACTTCGTGCATTTGCCGCGACAGACGAAGGGCGTCAATGGGACAGTTCGTGGTATGACGGGGTCGCGGATTTGGTTGACAGCGTTATCGAGCAAAACACGGACGAAGAGGCAGAGAATCTATTAGGCATGTTGATGCGAAGGGTGGTCGATTCGGGGCCGCTTATTGATCGACTCGCCCCCTCACTCCATCAAGCTGTTGACGCAATGCAGCGGAAGCAACGCCGACCAAGGCGGTGAACTTGATCCACAGTCGATAACGTCATTCCCAAACTAGCTGGTCAGCACCCAATTTAGCCGGACAATACCGAAATAACCGACCCGTTCCGTTTCCACGTCTCATTGACCGTACCGAAGGGTGAACCGCGATGCGTGAGTTCTTCCGAGGCTGGCGACGAAAGTCGGGCGTTGTTTTGCTGGTGGTGGCGTGCGGGTTCGCAACGATCTGGATTAGAAGCTTGTCGATTGTAGATGTACTGGATTTCCGGCCAACTAGAGTGCGGCAACTCAGCATAGACTCCAGGAACGGAGTTGCTCGCCCCTCGTTCAGCTGGATCACGGAGGGCAGTCTTGAAGGACAGGCCCTACTCGAATGGAACGCACACGAATTACAACACTGTGACCACAGCTGGTGTGTTCTGCCAACGTTCGTTTTCGGTTTCTGGGGGCAATCCGGCGCAACCGTGACCCGTGGTGATTTTCTCGGCCTGGACATCCCCTATGCATTCTTAACCATCGCTATGACTCTTCTCTCCGTCTATCTGATTCTCTGGAAGCCACGTAAATCGGTGAAACAAGATGCGTGAGTTTTTCTACGGTTGGCGACGAAAAGTGGGCGTCGTCACGCTGGTGATGGCGTTGGCGTTCGCGGGGGCTTGGCTTCGTGGACATCGTGTCAAAGATGTGTATAGCACGGGCGGCCCTCGAACAGTTTACGAGACATGGAGCAGCTCGCGCGAGGGGATCTCATGGTTGAGGCTCACGCTTCAGCAGCCGATCACATCAAGCACATCTGGTTGGCGCACCTATATCTTTGGGACAACGGGGAACAGCATCGAAGGATTCATTCGAAATCAAAAGCAAACTGTGGATTGGCGATGGAAATGGCTTGGGTTCGATTCCGGCGAGTCCCACGCTTCGAAACCGATCTCGATCCAGATGACGTTTTTTACGATTCCGTATTGGTCGCTTGTCCTCCCGCTCACCCT
>CBIHQO010000182.1:0-9661 GCA_966211735.1 uncultured Schlesneria sp. | reverse complement strand
GTTGGTTTGTCGGCGGTCATGCCGGCGAACGGGATCGCAGGACGGCCGCTGACAGCGTTGGCAGATTGAGACATCCACAACGAGACGGGGTGTCCGACTCGCGGTTGGATCAAGACCGCCGCAAGTAAAGCGATTGCGGCGGCGATCAGGAGCAGCATGCTGTACAGGCGACTCATGCTTGTGGTTCCAAAGCGAGACTGCCGCCGGTGACGTCTGGTTCGACGACGCTTTCGGTCACCAGCTTTGACCGGCCGATCTGCAGTACGATCGCGGCGGCGACCAGGCATAAGGCACCGGAAGTGAGGAATGCACGCTCATAGCTGCCGCTCCAAGTGCGCAGGGCGCCGGCGGCAAACGTCGCCATGGAGGCTCCGCATTGATGAGCCGCGATGATCCAGCCGAACATGATTCCCGCTCGGTCGCGTCCCAGCGTATCGGCGGTTAAGCGGATCGTCGGCGGGACGGTGGCGATCCAATCGAGCCCGTAGAAGATGGCGAACAACGTCAGGCCCCACGAAGCATCGGCCAGGACGAAGGGAAGGGCGATCAGGGAGAGTCCGCGCAGCGCGTAGTACCAGCAGAGCAAGATGCGATTATCGAGTCGATCCGAGAGCCAGCCTGAGGCAGTCGTCCCTGCCAGGTCGAAGATTCCCATCAGGGCGAGTAGGCCAGCCGCGGTGACTTCGGGAATGCCCTGGTCGACGCAGGCGGGGATCAGGTGAGTTCCCACCAGGCCATTCGTGCTGGCTCCGCAAATGAAGAAACTGCTGGAGAGCAGCCAGAAGTCGCGAGATCGCAATCCATCGAACAAACAGCGGATTGCTTCGACGGCGGGGTTCGTCTTCGCAATGGCAGGTGCGGCCGGCGGCGCGACCGTTTCGCCATAGGGTAGCAGTCCCAAGTCCGCAGGGCGGCCCCGCAGGAAGATTGCCACCAGCGGGATAGCCAACGCCAGCGCGCCCGCAACCAATAGCACGGCCTGTCGCCAGCCGAAATGTTCGACCGTCGCGGCCATCACCGGGAGGAAGACGAGTTGCCCGGTCGCGGTGCTGGCCGTCAATACTCCAATGACGAGTCCGCGATGCAGCGTGAACCAGCGGTTGACGATCGTGGCCGCAAGGACCAGGGCGGTCATCCCGGTACCGCCACCGACGATGACTCCCCAGAGTAGCATCAGTTGCCACGGGGATTTCATGAAGATCGTCAGCGAAACTCCGGTGGCGACCGTCGCCAGTGAGATCAAGATCGTCTTGCGGAGGCCCAACCAATTCATGATCGCCGCGGCGAACGGGCCAATCAGCCCATAGAGCAGAAGGTTGATGGAGATTGCTGCGGAAATCGTGGCACGACTCCAGCCGAATTCTTGCTCCAGAGGAACGATCAAGACTCCGGGGGCCGACCGAACCCCGGCGGTGGCCAGCAGCGTCACAAACGTGACACCCGCAATCACCCAGGCGTAATGTAGTCGTCGCGGAACTGCAGTCATCGATACTTCTCTCGTCTCACAAATCTGTTCGTGTTTCGCATGGGGATTTGTCGACGCGACAACTACCCGCGTATTTCCTGTGTACACAGGTATTGGCTGGCAATCATAGACCCGATGCCGCCGAAGTCACCCCCGGCAACAACGAAAATAAAGCCTCCCAAGCTCCGTCGGGTAATGCCTGTTTCACTCGTTCCTGCGCTTTGCCCCAGGCCGGACGAGTCGCCTCCAGCTTTGTCTTGCCAGCCTTCGTAATCGTGACGAGCTTCTCTCGCCGATCTTCACCGGGGCGGATCGCGATCCAGTTGTTGTCATGGAGCACGCGAAGTGCTCGCGTCAGCGAGGTTTCTTCCAGGCAAGTCAAGGCACTGAGGTCACCCTGCCGGACTTCACCCGACTTATTGAGCAGGCTGAGCAAAGCGTATTGGGTGATTCGCAGGCCGGTTTCGCGGAAGTCAGCGTCATAGGCGCGCGTCACGGCGCGGGAGGCTCGTCGCAGCAGTGTGCACAAGCACGGGGTCGCGGCGGGAGATGACTTTTCCATGATTACCTGTATACGCAGGCAATCAAGTTCCGTCAAGCACCTTTCGTCTTATGAGCAGGCTGCCATTCAGCACAAAGCTGGGCATGCAATAGCCGATCTTTTCTGTCGCGCGGGTGCGACCCGCTGGATCGTGGACCTGATCTTTCGCAGGATGACCTGGACCCTGGGTGAGCAGGCACCGATGTAGTCGTCAATCGTTGTGGCTGATCCTGTGTGATCCATCGACGGCGTCTCTCTCTTCAGTTCCGTTGTGCGTTCTTACCTGCGTCAGATGTTGGCCCCAGAATCCAACATTGATCCCGTTCGCCTTCAGAATGCTGGTCGCCTTGGCATTGATCCACAGCAGTACGAGGAATCCGAGACACGGGATCAGCGTGAGGAATGCGAACAAGAGACCTCGTCCAGTTCCGTAAACTTTTGCGGACAATAAGAACACAAAAACCGTCCCAGCCAGCAAGGCTGCGATGCCCGCGGTCTTCAAGCAGGCTTCTAAGCAGACTTCTGCTTCCGGCGGGATCGCGACATTGTTCATCTCAGTGGCAACTCTGCCAATGATCATACCCAAATAGATCAGAATGCAAACCGCGACCCAACGCTGGTAGCCCGCCACACTCCGCAAATCGTCTCGCGTGCCGCTCAGAACTCCCTCGACGCGAAGATCACTTTCCGGTGCGCGAAACGGATTGTCGTCTAGATCGCTCATCATCGGCCCGTGCTTTAGGTTTGAGCGGCTGCATTAGCCGAAAGTCAGTTGAAGTCGAGCTCGATTCTGATAGTCGTCGGGCTGACGTGCAAGCAATGAAGCATCGCAGGCATCCGCTATAACGACGCGGACGACTTTTCGATCCAAACTGTTGAGAATGCCACAAATTCAGATGGAATTGTCTCTAGCAACTGACTTTAATAGCGACGACCTGACCCTATCGATATGAGCGTCGTCTTCGAAATCAATAGTTCCATCCACTGACTCATCACCGCGGAGTTCTCTGCCATGTCTTTCAGGATTGTGGCGATACTGTTGGCCATTCCCTCCCTGTTGATCGCCGCTGATCCAAAGATTGGCGAACACGTGTACGTCACGAGTACGGCCGTTGGGCGACTCAAAGGGGAATCGGTGCCGAATGAGTTCATCTCATTTCCGGCTCTCATCACAGACATCGATGGCGACCTGGTCTGGCTGGAAAGATGCTGGGTTCCCAAGAGCGAGGTCATGTCCGAAGATGACGCATTGGACTACTACAGCGAACAAGTTCGGCAACAGCCGACAGAGGTCGCACCTCTTTATCGCCGCGGGATGATTTTCGCGACGAAGAATAGACCTGCGGACGCGATCACCGATTTTACGATCGCGATTCGTCTGGCACCCGAGAATGCCGAGGGCTACGCGCTCCGTGCGATCAGTTTTGCCAAGCTAGAAGGTTCGGGCCAAGCGGAGCGGGACATCAAGAAGGCGCTCAAACGTGACCACAACAGCAAATCCGCGCACATGGCTCAAATGATATTGATGGCCGTGTTGCACGACTATGACTCTGCCATCAAGTCAGCTACGGCAGCGCTGGAGATCGACCCAGGCGACGTGTCAATTATTGCAGAGCGAGCTTTGCTTCAGTCGCGTGATGGTGAAACTCAACTAGCGATCGAGGATTTAACCGCAGCTATCCGCATGAGCCCGAAAGACGTGCGTTATCTGGATCGCCGCGGTCAGTTGTACGCGGCGATGAAGAGTTTTGCAGACGCAGCGCAGGACTTTGACCGCATCATCAAGCTGTGCCCCGACGATGCAAATGCCTACACGAACCGAGGTGCTGCCTGGTCGCACCTGCAAGAACACGATAAGGCAATCGAGGATTACACCGAAGCGATCAAACTAAGCCCGCTAAGTTCCATTTCGTACAGCAACCGTGGAGCCGCATGGAAGAATAAGGGAGAACTGGAGCGCGCCATCGATGACTGCACGACGGCGATCCTACTGGATTCGTCGAATCAGTTTGCCTACTTCCAGCGTGGGATAGCCTGGTATCAAAAGGAAGAATACGACAAGGCGCTGAAGGATTTCGATGACTCAATTGAAAACGGATGCGAGGAGGACGAGTGCTGGACGTTGCGCGGGGGTTGCTACTTCGAGAAGAAGGACTTCGAAAAGGCGGTCGAAAATTACTCACAAGCCATCATGATGAATCCCGATCTTGTGCTGAACTACGTCAATTTAGGCATGGCATTACGGAGGTTAGAGAAATACGACGAGGCGATTGAGGCTTACAACGAAGCACTTGAACTGGATCCAGCGGATGGGGAGATCTATGCACTTCGGGGGTCGGCGTATCAACGAAAAGGCGATGACGAACATGCGATTGAGAGTTTTGAAGAAGCCATCAAGCTGACCCCGGATGATCCTGAGTTGCGTCGCGTCGCCGCGTGGATTCGAGCGACGAACGCTGACAAGCGGCTACGTAGTGGCAAGAAGGCAGTACGCCATGCCACCCGAGGATGTGAACTGACCAAGTGGCAGGACTCGGTGCAACTTGACGGATTGGGTGCGGCCTACGCTGAGGCGGGGGACTTCGAAAATGCAAAAAAGTGGGTTGCGAAAGCCATCGAATTGGCTCCGAAAGAATCTGTCGAGAACCTCACCAAGCGTTTGGAATTGTACAAGGCCAAGCAGCCGTACCATGAGAGCGCCGAAGAAGAGTAGGCCCCATCGGTGACCCGTAGTCTCCGGCGTCGAACCCCGGAAGAGATGCCTGCCAAGCTGACAGGCCGGGTGGCATAAGCGCAGCTCATCCTCACCATAACCGATTGTATAACAAACGGTTACAGCACGATGCGAATGCTGAAGTCAATCCGGCGCGGTTGTTGCTTTTTCACTCGAACACGGAATATTCGACTGCCATTCTGGTCATCTTTGACTTCACCCATATTGGAGCCTGCCCGTGGCTGAGCAACAAGAATTCACGTTTCAGACCGAGATCAAGCAACTACTGAACATCCTGTCGCACTCGCTGTATCAGAACCGAGAGATTGCGATTCGCGAGTTGATTTCGAATGCTTCCGACTCGTTGAACAAACTGCGACATATTCAATTGTCGGAATCGCAGTATCGCGATGACATCCCGCTGGAGATCGCGCTCGAGCCGGACAAGGAAGCCAAGCTGCTGGTGATCCGCGACACCGGCCTGGGGCTGACTCACGACGAACTTGTGCAGAACCTGGGGACGATCGCTCATAGCGGATCCAAAGAGTTCTTGCGCAACATCGCCGCCACCGGTGATGGCGCGAAGCCGGACCTATCCCTGATCGGCCAGTTCGGGGTCGGCTTCTATTCGGCATTCATGCTGGCCGAAAAAGTCGAAGTGATCACTCGCAGCTATCGCGAAGAGAAGGGGTGGCGCTGGGAGTCGGACGGGACCGGTCGGTTCACGATTAGCGCCGTCGAAGGGGATGTCCCGCGTGGAGCCCAGATTCGTCTGCATCTGAAGGATGATATGGATGAGTTCACCGAGCCGACTCGGTTGAAGTTCATTATTCGCAAGTATTCGACGTTCGTGCCGCATCCAATCAAGCTGGACGGCGAAACGCTGAACGAACAAAAGCCGATCTGGGTCGAACCGAAGAGCCAGGTGACTGAAGAGCAGTACAACGGCTTCTATCAGTGGTTGACGCATCACTCGGAAGAGAAGCCACTGTGGCATCTGCATCTGTCGAGTGATTCGCCGATCCAGTTCCATTCGATCCTGTATTGTCCTCCCTCCAATTTCGAACTGCTGGGCTTCGGCCAAATTCAGCACGGTGTGAATCTGTGTGCCAAGCGAGTGCTGGTCCAGGACGATTCGCAGGATCTGCTACCCGACTATCTGCGGTTCCTGTATGGGGTCGTCGATTCCGCCGACCTGCCGCTGAATGTGTCTCGCGAAACGTTGCAGGATCACAAGCTGCTGCCCAAGCTGAAGAAGGTGCTGACGAAAAAGGTGCTCGATTACTTGAGCGATCTGTCGGAAGAGCAACCCGAAACGTTCAAGACGTTTATCGCTCAATTCAGTTCGATCCTGCGAACAGGGATCGCGACGGACTTCGAGAACCGCGAGCGTATCGCCAAGCTAATGCGATTCCACTCGACGTTTTCGGCCACCGAAAGCACGTTGGTGTCGGGCGGATTGGATGACAAGGCGCCGGCACCGTCGGTATCGCTGGACGAATATTTGAAGCGAGCCCCGGAAGGTCAATCACAGATCTATTACTTGAGCGGTCCGAACCTGGACGCCATGCAGAAGAGTCCGCATCTGGAAATCTTCCGCAAGCGAAACCTGGAAGTGCTGTTCCTGGAAGATCCGATCGACGAGTACGCGTTGATTCAACTGCGGTCGTACAACGGTAAGGAAGTGATGTCGATCGACGGGGCCGACATCAAGTTCCCCGAATCAACGAACCCAGCCGATGAGGGCGAAGCCAAGGAAACGCCGAAGAATTTCACTCGTGTCGTGGAACTGTTCCGCGGTGCGTTGGATTCGAAGGTCGCCGAAGTGAAGGAATCGTCGCGATTGACCGACAGCCCCTGCTGCCTGATCAATCCTCGCAGTCACATGAGCGGGCGCCTGCAACAGGTGCTGGGTCAATCGATGCGAGAGTTCGAGCAGACCAAGCACGTGATGGAAGTGAACCCTCAGTCGAGCCTGATCAGCCGTTTGTGCGAATTGAGCAACAATTCGGACAACGACGAATTCATTCGCGACTGCGGACGACAACTGTTCGCGAATGCTCAGATCCTGGACGGGTTGATTCCCGACGTGGAAGACACAACGGGGCGAACGCTACGATTCATGGAAGACTTGGCTCGTAGCAAGTCGGCGATTGTGGTGTAGAAGCTTCCGAAGTCCAGACATTGAAACACGGAGGCACAGAGGACACGGAGCATCGAGGTTGTCACTTGATGCTCTGTCACCGCCGCACTTTGCAAGGTGGAAGTCGGGCTCTGGTGCGAAGGCGAAGGACCGATGCGACAGTTTTCCAAAACGATTTCGATTGCTGCAACACCTTCCGCAGTGTGGCGAGTTCTGGCCGACGTGGATGCGTGGCCCCAGTGGACGAAGTCAGTCACCTCCGTTGAACGGCTCAATCAGCAGTCGATGGCGTTGGAGACGCAGGTCAGAATCGTCCAGCCAAAGTTAAAGCCAGCAGTGTGGACGGTGACCGAGTGGCAGGCTGAGAAATCGTTTACCTGGGTTTCCAAGAATCCGGGTGTGACCGTCACGGCGGGGCACGAAATCGTTCGAACCTCCGCTGGATGCGACGTTGTCTTGACGATCCACTTTGGCGGTCTGCTGGGAGGCGTGATCGGTCTGTTGGTCGGTCGCCTGACCAACGAATACATGACTATGGAAGCGAATGGATTGAAGCACCGCGCGGAGCACCTCGCCTGACTAGTGCTGTGGACATCAGATCGTAATGCGATGTGAAGCTTTGCAGCGTCACTCGCGCGTCACCGGGACAATCTGGACAGCATCCACAATCACGTAGCCGTCGGTCTCCGCGTTCGAGATCACCACGGTGATTGGCTCAGTCGTCGTGGCGTCGACGGTCGCGATCGTTTGAAAGCCATTTTTTGCCGGCGTCTCACGCTGGTTCAGGACGACGTTCTTGGTGAATGATTCCGATGTGATGCTGATCGGGATGTTGCTCGCTCGATTGGGGTTGGCCGTGTAGGCAATGCGGATTTCGTGTGACCCCGACTTGATGGCTTCGAGCACAAAGGTCGCGGTCTTCGTTCCTTTGGCAGCGTTTCCGTCATGGAGATAGTCCGTACCAACGTATCCGCCGATCGATGAACTGTGTTGCCAATCTCCAGTCAGTTTGGCTTTTGCGTCGTCAACAACCGTTCCAGGGAGTGACTTGGGATCGACACCCGGCGTACGCACTGGGCCGCTCCATGTCAGAACTTGATGATCTTCGAGTAGACGTTCTTTGAGTTTGCCATAGTCGATGTCCTGCACCGCGACATTGGCGTCCAGAGCCTGGCTCGCCGCGGTCGCGGCACTTTGACCCAGGACCATGAAGACCGGTTCCATGCGGATTGAACCGTAAGCGATATGCGAGGCGGCAAGGCAAACCGGTACAAGCAGGTTTTCGCATTCCGCCTTCTGGGGACTGATCGACCGATAGCAGATGGGGTAGGGGGAGACGCCGACCTGGATATCGCCTTCGTTACGAACGTAGCCTTCTTTCGTGACATAGCGATGGACATTGTGAGAATCCATGTTGTAGGCCCCCATACCCACCGGATCTTCGCAGACAATTCGTCCCTGGCAGTGATCTTGAGTCATGACATATTCACTGATCAGCCGTCTCGCTTCGCGAATGTAGAGCTGATGCGGCCAGTTGTTGTGGTCTTGAAATTCGTCCTTGGCCAGGCCCAATCGTTGGAAGTGCGCACGCACGGACTCAGGGACGCGAGGATTGTTGGCGAGCGTATACATCAGACCCATCTGGTACAGCACGTGTTCGCGAAAGATGCGATCGCGTGTTTGATAGTCGCCGTCGGGATAGTCGTAGTTGCCTCCGATGAAATCGGTCGAGATCGCAAAGTTGTTGTTCGTGTCCGTCTTGCGATTGGGCATGAAGATCGGGTTCCACGGAATTCGATGATCGCCGGCTTCACAGTTCCGCAGCAGTAGTTCGTAGCGGGCGGGGTCGTATCCATCAGGCTTCGGCCAGTCGAGACGATTCTCGGGGACATCCGTCGTACACATGCGGAAGTTATAGGCCTGAGGATGAGAATCGCCCTCGCCGTCATTCCCAGGCGGTGTGGCTTGGACGAGGGGCAACAGGCCGCTTGATGGATCGCCCGGCTTCATGTAGGGATCGACATCCTTGATGAACTGGTGGCTGCGTGCGTGCGCGATCTGCACGCCGTTCAGTGTCTCGCCATAGACTGAGTTGGCTTCGCGACCGACGTGATAGCGGCAGCCTGCTTTGGCCATCAGGTCTCCCTCGTAGGTCGCATCGATAAACACGCGGCCTTGAATCCACAGACCACTCTCCATCTTGATGGCGGTAATCCGCGAGCCCTTTTTGCGGACCCCATCTTTCAATTCGAAACGTTCGCGCAGGATCGGCACTTTGTATTCGGCCAGCCACTGGCGATAGATGTCCTCGGCGACGTGCGGTTCGAACATCCATAGCTCTTCTTCAAGAACCCCTTTGCGACCGTCGTTGTAGGTTTCGAGCGATCCATATTTCCACACGGATGGCTGCCGATAGTAGGCTCCCACTTTCCGATAGAAGTCGCGTGACAAGCCGCCGATCGCCGCTTTATTGCCGATGTCGGTCGCCCCCAGGCCACCCGATGTCAGCCCACCCAAGTGCGCAGTCGGCTCGATCAACACGATGGTCTTTCCCAACCGGGCCGCTTGAATCGCCGCCGTGATCCCGCCGGACGTGCCACCGTAGACGACGATGTCGTAAGTCGGTTCGTCGGCACACACGGGCAGCGACAGGAGACTTCCCAGCACGATCAGAGAGGCAGTCCAGCGGACAAACATGGTGGCGACTCGCGAAGTTGAGACGACGACGATGTGAAGCAGACGATTTGATACTCAACAGCGATGACGACGGCAAGTCGGCGATCGAAGTCGCCATTTGGA
>CBIHQO010000181.1:0-9667 GCA_966211735.1 uncultured Schlesneria sp. | reverse complement strand
CAGTTGCCCCGTCAGTTTGCCGTCCTTGGTCGGCTTCAAATCGAATGTGGTGTTCAAGAGATATGTGCGGCCGCCATCACTTCTCAGATCGCTGAAAGCAACCACACTGATCGAATAAATGGGCTTGAGTCTCCCTTGATCAGCGAGAGTAAAAGAGACGTTCAGCTTGTCCCCACTTGCGGTCACCTCCCCATCGTACTTCAACCCCCACTCGTCCTTCGAAGGACCAAGCTCATAAAAATGAGCCCAACTGAAGCTACACGTCAGGATAACTGTTACGACGAACAACGCACCCGTCGCCAAGGGCGAAAATCGAAAGCTCATGTCACAGACACCTGATAAGTGGAATCGTTGTCGCCGATTTGGGCGTCGGAAGGTCGGCTTGTGCACATCGTGCGGATCATTGAAGCTGTCCGCCTAAATTCGGGCAATATCAATTTGTGTGCTGATAGTCCCCATCTCCACCGCAATGCCTGGCGGAGCCTTTGGAAATCGCGGGCAACCAATCTCTGAGACGAGAGTGTTTTGGATGTCTTCGAGCGCGCGAGGGCCTGTTTGTGGCCCTTCTTTTCGCGACTCGTAATCTTCTGCAACCGCACGAAAACGAATGCACAACAATTCGTGTCACACCTTGAACTGAGTTCGGCTCGATCCGTCACGTCGACCCCGGTGACTGGCGGTTCCAGAGACGTAAGCAGCGTCGGTGAAGAATGGAGCATGCATCGGGCACATCGACGTGTGTCGGACCGAAGCGACCAAGGGGATCCAATTCATTCCTCCAGCAGAGCCGTTTCACCAACGTATCGTGCGATACGTTCGAGATCGGTCAGCAGGGATGAAGCGTTGGCGAATCGGTCGTCGGGTTGCTTGGCCAAGGTTCTGAGCACCACTCCTTCAAGGAGCGGCGGGATCGAAAGGTGAAACTTCGTAGGCGGTTCGGGCAGGCGAGTCTGGATCTTGTCGATTGTCTCGGCAAATGACCGACCCTCACATGGCGGACGTCCGGTCAGGAGTGCGTAGAGTGTCGCCCCGAGGTTGTACTGATCGGAACGTGAATCCAGTGACTTGCCGTGGACCTGTTCGGGTGAGCAGTAGGGTAAATCGCCCACGATCTCCCCTGCCCGCGTCACGCGTGCGGACGCATCGTCATCGAGAGCCTTAGCCAGTATGAGATCGCCGAGTTTCACGACGCCGTCACTCTTCCGAAACAGAATGCTGCGCGGGGAAATGTTGCGATGCACGATTTGATGCTCACCGATGAACTGTAGAGCACGCCCGACATGCAACGCAGCTTTCAACGTCTGCCGCCAGTCGAGCATTCCGGCCACACCCACCCGCTGAATGACCTGCGCCGCGTTTTCGCCGTCGATAAATTCGCTGGCCATCCAGCTCAATCCGTCGTCGCGGCCTGAATCGTACAACTCGACGAGATGCGGATGAGTGAGAGGAGCTGTTGTCGTCACCGCCCGTTCGAACCGAGCCGCGACCGCGCCTCGCATCACATCTGGATCGAACACTTTCACCGCCACGTCAACTTTCAGGTAATTGTCCAACGCCCGAAAAGTTGCTCCATGCCGCGACCGTGCTATCAGCGACTTCACGTCAAACCGTCCCAATCGCCGGCCGACCAAACTCTGTGGCTGAAATCCGGTGGATACTCCCTCCTGGCCGAATGCCTCGTCACTGAAAGATGACGGACGGGCGGGAATCCCCATCCTCCCGTCACTGGCTGGAGCTATTGTAGTTCGCAGCACCGTCGATTCGTCGTCCAATCGCAACGTCGTCTCCCCTACGCGCACTACATCGCCCGGTCGCAGTTCGCACTCGGTTGTTTTCACGCCGTTGACGAACGTGCCAAATCGGCTGTTTAAATCCTTGATCCACACGCGACCGGCATCCACCCGCAACTCGACATGCAATCTCGATGCCGTCGGGTCGTTGAGCCGCAGTTCACAATCCGCCCCCCGGCCAATTCTCAGTAAACGTCGTTCCAGAAGCGCAAAGGCCCGCGAATCGGTCGACGGCGTGGAGATAATGAGTTGAAAGGTCACTTTCCGCCGACCCTCAATTCCTGGATGCGAATATTGCGATACGCAACTTTGCCGGTGTAGGACTGCAGTGCGATCGGTCCGGTCGCGGGAACCAGCTTACCGCCGAGTTCGTACTGGTCTTCCATCTCAACACCGTCCGTAACGAGTTCGCCGTTGAGTGTGACCCAGACCTTCGGGCCGATCATTTTGATGTGCATCACATTCCACTGGCCGGGCGGCTTGTCCGCGTTCTTCAGTGGCTGCTTGGCGTGATGTTGATTGTTGAACAATCCGCCAGATCCTTCGGGGTTCTTTGCCGCATCCCAGATCTGAACCTGCGGGCAGCCGCGCAGAAAGAGGCCTCCATCGCTGTTTGGTTCAACCTTGTATTCCAGTTCCAGTTCAAAGTCACCATAGTCTCGGACGGTGGCAAGATTGGCATGCGTCCCCTTGCCAATAATCTCGCCGGCCTGCACCTTCCAAGCCTGGCGCGCCGCGACGGCATCGGATTCCAGTTGAGCCTTGCGACCGGCGGCGGTTTTGAGCGAGTTCGCGTCGAGTGGACGAGACTTACCGTACCAGCCGGTCAGATCGTGACCATTGAACAAATTGACATACGGCCCCTTCGAAGAATGTCCGGACGCGGCTTGCACTGGCGGAGACGCGGTCGTCACGACGCCGAGCGGCTTCAGAAGAATCTTTCGGAACTTGACGCCTGCCAGGCATTGGAGCGCGAGCGGGCCCGGATCGCCTTCGTTGCTGTCCAGCGCCCCGCGCGTGACCCCTTGCAACTCTTGTGAGTCAATGATGAGCACGCCGTTCAGTACCACGGTGACTCGATTTCCCACGAGCCGCACCCTCAACTCGTTCCATTGATACGGCCCGGAGTAGGCTCGCTTCAATATCGGAATCTGCCCCCAAATGGAACCACACGAGTTCTTGAGGTTGAGGTCCGGGGCATCATCGTTGAGTTGCAGTTCGTAACGCCCGCGAAGGTATACACCGCTATTGCCACCCTTCGGCAGCAGAAACTCCAGTCGCAGATCGAAATCGCGATAAAGGTCCCTGCTGACCAGATCCGGGCCGGAACGAATGTTGGTGAGGACACCGCTGTCGAGTCTCCAGTTGGTGATTGGCCGGTTGGCTTCCGTGTGCCATGCGGAAATTCCCGCGTGGAGCAGGGACTCAACCCCGTCGTCGCCCGGTTCGATCTCTGGTCGACCGATGTCGCTGCTGGCCGTGATGGGACTGCCCTGAACCATCGGTGGAAGTGAGTTTGTCGTCCGTGGGTCTGCTACCGGCGTCGATGGAGTTTGTGGCGCCGACGGATTCTCGCGAAACGGCGTCGCCTCGTCCGATAGCGCATGGCAGAGCTCGCGTCCGACGGTGCGTGACACTGCCGTCAGGCGGAAGACTTCGGACTCAGTCATGAAATTGTCGCTCCCATCGGGGCCGATTTGGATCTGCCGGCTGCGAGGCGACAAAAAGTACAATTCATCCGTGGCCGGCACATAACGGGGAGCCCGACCGAAGACTCCGTCAATTCCCAGAGGTTCCAGATTGACCCGGCGGCCAAACGGGGCGGTCGTGTTATCGCGTCGCAGCACAACGAATCGATGTCCTCCATCGACGCTCTCGTCGTTGCACAACAGTGTGCGTCCGCCATCAAGAAGCTGCGGCCAACTGAGCATCGCCGGATTCGAAACACCCGTGAATGAGACTTCCCGCGGCTGCGACCAAGCCGCCGTTGGCGACACGCGTTGCGAAGTCCAGAACTGTTTCGGCTGGCCGCTCACCGGCGAATTGAACCAGACAAGCCGCAATCCATCCGCAGAAACACTCGGCGTCTTGACGCCGTCGATGTTTTGCAGTTCCGTGATGAATCGTGGTCTCTCAAACGGTTGCTGGCGACCACCCCGCGTGGCGAAGTGAAGTTTCCCGTTCAGACTGAAAACGATCGTCCGTTCGTCGGCCGACAAACTCGGATGACGCCCCGCAAACAAAAACTCCGCCTTGCCAAACGACTGGTTCGTCGAAGACCGGGACGCGAATAAAATCTTGCCCGCAATTTCGTCATTCTGCTCCCAATAGATGTTGAGCGCATCGGGTGAGACCCACAGTCCGCGTTTTGAACCATCGGACTGCAACTCGTCGAGAAGCTCCAAATGTGGTGGCCGTAAATCGGCGATGGCCGTGTTCTTTGGCGACGGCGACTCGGGCGCGCCGCTCACAGGTTGCGGCTTCGACGAGAGGTTCGTCTTGGGGGGGGATGCTGGAGCAACCGTGCCTCGGCTCGAGTTCCCCTCGCGAGATACAGGTTCGGTTGGCGCAGACGTTATCAGCGATTCGGAGGCCACGCGCTCGGCGAGGTAGTTACGAACGAGCAGGCTGACGCCGAGGAACAAGGCGGCGATTCCAACCACCGTTGCCACAATGTGCTTTGGTTCAACGAGTCGGCTGTTCGTGTCGAGGAATCGTCGCTGCCCCCTGCGTTGGGCGATGACCTTTATCGCCCCGTGCTTCCTCAGGTCTTCATCCAACTTCCTGATGGACGGGCTCTTCGGTTTCAGTTTCAGCAGGCGTTTGATCAGGGCGGGAAGTGTGTCGGCGTCGGCGTTTTGAATCGCCTCGGCGATGTCGCGCTCCAACTGGTCGCATTCCTCTTTCCACTCCGTTGCCTGTCTCAGCGTCTCGCGCAGTTCCGGACTGCGATAGGCCACAGGGACCGACGACAGTATCTTGACTGCCTCGTTGTAATCGTGACGTTTCAGGAGTTTGTCCGCCGTGGCACAAAGCGGCGCGCTGGCTTCCCGCATCTTGAGTTCGGTGGCGCGGAGTTCCGGAAGAAGCTCGCGAGCCCAGGCCACCAGCTTCTCGAATCGGGCATCCCGCAGGTTGATGATCTTTTCCAGCAACTCGATCGCGGCACCGTATTGGTGCTTTTCCAGCAGATCGGTGACTCGCTGTTTATTCACGGCGAGCGGGTGGGCCTTCTCGGCTGTCGCCGCCGGTTTCACCGGCGACAGCGGCTCGTCCCTGGCGATCGCCTGCGCGTTGGGATTACCGGTGGAGGCCGATTCGCCGTCCGATTTCAGCCAGTCGTTCAGCGTCTGCGCGACTTCGTTCATCGACTGCGGTCGGTCCTGTTGTTTCTTGGCCAGCATCTTCAGGCAGAGCGATTCCAACTGGGGATCGACGTCGGCACGAAGGCTGGTCGGTCGCGGCGGCAACTTAGTCGCGATCTGGCCCAACACGACGACCATTTGGCCCCGGAACGGCAGCGAACCGGTCAACATCTCGTAGAACAGGACGCCCAGACCGTAAATGTCGGTCTTCGGTCCGATCTTGTCATGTTCCGCGCGCGCTTGCTCGGGGGACATATACGCCGGGGAACCGACGATCATCCCCGACTGGGTGGCGCGGACATCCTGCGGCGTGTCGAGCCGCCGGGCCAGGCCAAAATCCATCAGTTTCGGTTCGCCCTTAGTGTCGATCATCACGTTGGCAGGTTTGAGGTCGCGATGCACGATCCCGCGTTCGTGAGCGTGAGCCAATCCCGCCGCCAGCTTCAGGATCACACCGACCACTTTTCGCTGCGATTGTCCATCCGAGATGTAGTCCGACAGCGGTCGGCCGTCGATAAATTCCATCGAGATGAAATACGTCGCCCCGATCTGGCTGACCTCGTACATGCCGCAGATGTTCGGGTGATTCAAATCGCCGGCGGCGCGCGCTTCGCGTTGGAACCGTTCCCACAACACCGCCTCCCGAGCCAGATCGGCCTTGGGAATCTTGAGCGCGACGTCCTTTTTCATCTCGGGATCGAAGGCTCGATACACTTCCCCCATGGCGCCGTGCCCCAGCAGTTTCAGCACACGAAACCGGCCGAATTCAACCGGCAACGACGCAAAGTGCCCGCTGCCCGTGGGAGTTGAGTCCGACAACCCGGAAGGCGCGACCGTCTCGCGACTGGCGAGTGAGCGTTGAAGGGACTCGGAGGCTTTTGAAAAATCACCGTCGGTCATCAGAAGAATCCTCAACAGTGAGAGGAGTCCAGTTGGCGAACTCGAGTAGATTTGGAGCATAGCGCAAGTCATGCGGACCAGGCAAGATCGGAGCCCGGCGACTTGCCTCCCGCATAACTGGGCGAGGCCAGGCGAAGTTATGCCTTGCGTCTGCTGAAGGGAAGCAGGGCATGACGCATTTCGGCCGCCGAGCCGAAGCGATTGTCTGGTTCCTTCGCCAGCGCCCGGTGAACGAGGTCCGCCAAAGCTGACGGAAGTTGAGGGAAACTCTTTCGTAGCGGAATCGGGTCATCTTCCAGAATCGTAAGGAATTTGCAGCGTCCCTTGTTGAAGGCGAACGGATCGTGTCCCGACAGCAGTCGATACAGCGTTGCACCGTCGGAATAGATGTCGCAGGTCGGCTTCGCATGACGCGAGTCAATGAATTGCTCGGGCGACATGTACGGGAGCGACCCCAGCACAACCTCGTTGCAGGTGAGCTGACTGAATCCCGCGTCGGTATAGCGTTTGGCCAGGCCGAAGTCACTGAGCTTGGCGACCAGTCGTCGTCCATTACGCCGGACAAGCACGTTCGACGGCTTGATGTCGCGATGGACGAACGCCCGCGTGTGAGCGTACTCGAGCGCATCCAGCACCTGGCAGATCAATCCGCAGGCCATCCGTATCCGGGCCTCTGGCGTGGCTCGTTCCATCACCGCGTCCCAGCGAACGGCCGGGACGAATTCGGTCGCGATGTACAGCATCCCGTTGGACGAACCCAGATCCAGCATCCGAACGATGTGTGGATGATCAAGCTGACTCAAAATGCCGGCTTCGCGGAGAAACAGCCTTACAGAGCGTTCGCTCATTCGATCGGCGGGCGTCAACACTTTGAGCGCACACTGTTCACCGGTCGAGAGCCGCGTGGCCCGGTACGTCGAACCAAGATCACCCCAGCCGATTTCGTTGTTGATGCAATATCCGTGAACGATTGGAGTCTTCGAAGTCCTTTTCGCTCCCGTTATCATGCTACCGGCGCTTCCGGCGGCGCTCCGCTCTTCGCGTCCTCGCGTGGGCGCCAAATCGGCACGGCTGAAGTCGGTCGTTTTTGATTCCCAATTCATCGACGCGGGCCGAGTCCCAGCGACAGTCGCACGGGGGCCGGTGGCCTTGACCGTCATTTCCGTGTCCCCGACCAGAATGACATCGCCGTGGTTCAGAATCTGTTGACGCACACGACGTCCGTTGACGAACGTCCCGTTCGTGCTGTCGAGGTCGATCAGGAAGCACTCGGGGGGATTCACCTCCAACCGAAAATGGTTGCGCGAGAAGTGGACGTCGTCCGGCAGGCGTAACTGAGCAAATGTAGACCGGCCGGCCAGCAATGTTTCATGTCGATCGACGTCGAATCGACGGCCGCTGTGTGGACCAGCAGTCACTATGAGGGTGACTCGCGGAATGTCCTCTGTCATTGCCGTTGAGTGCGACCGGATCGTGAGGTGGTTGGGAGCCTCGGCGAAATGAATTTCGGCCGATTCAACGGGAATCATACTCAGCACGAGTTCCTGCTGAATCTGAGAGAGAGCATGCAAAAAGGCCGGACGATCCCCGGGTGGCGCTTCAGCGACGAAGTCCTCCAGCCTCGGATGACTTCCTGCCAGCCACGCTTGTTCAAACCGATCGCAAGCCGTGTCGATCCGCTTGAGCAGTTTTACTGCTTCGGCCGCTTGCACGATGTGACTCCTCCGATTTCAGCACGATTTAATGCGGACTCCACCTGACGTAGATTCCGAATCGGATCCCTTTCCCGACACGATACCACGGAGATTTTCCGGAATCCGCCATAATCGTGGCCTTATTCGGTCCACGACTCGACTTCGGCCTCCCAGACAGTACGGATCAATTGCATCTTTCGCTCGACCTTCCGTTCGGTACAACCAAGCTGCACAGCAATTTCACGGTTCTTGTTGCCCATGAGTCGCAACAGCGCAAAGGCCCGCAATTCCTCGTCGAGCAACTCCAACATTTGGGTGCATGTCAGTTCCATTTCACGATTCGACATTGGGGCCGCTATGGCATCAAGGGGAGCGTTGCTTGAGGTGCGGTTCCCCCCCCGTTTCTGCGCCAGTTCACGCTCCTGATGTTTCAAGGCTTTTCGGACAGTGATAACGCCGAGGACATTCCAAAGGTCATCCCGGTTCAGTTCGTCGCCAAAATCGCCCCGTTCGGCCCGCTGCCAGAAGGCGATGAATGCGCTTTGCAATGCATCCTCGGCATCTGTCATCCGCTGCCAGCGCCCTGCAAGAGTGGAACGCGCCAAACCGAGCAATCGTGGCCGAAATCGCTCCCACAAATGCTCGATTGCTAAGGGGTCTCCAGCACGCATTTGCCGAAATATCGCTGACACAGAACCGCGGATATCCTCATCTGGCGACATTGCTGACCCGAAGAAAGTTTGCCGACCAAATTCGTCGTCGGGAACAGTTGTTTCGATGGAAAGCGTCCGTGAACCCCACTCCGACAGATCATATGGGGACCGCTAAGTGACCACAAGCAGTAAGAATACTGATGTGATCTCGGCTCTGACCTGTAATCACGATGCCGAGCGTCGGTGCGCGACGCATCTATTTGACGTTACAAGCAAGCGAGGCGATCGGATTTCAACCGAGGAAATGAATCACCCCGTGCTGGAACCTGCCTCGGTCACATCGACGTCACATCGACCGGAGCACGCAAATCATTCAGCAGAACGGTAGAATTCCGCCTCTGATCGATTTGTTATTCCAACGTCATCGGAATCTGTCTTGCCACTCTTCGGTTCACACCTCTCCATTGCAGGCGGCTACTACAAAGCTGCCGACAAGGCTACGTCTCTGGGCATGGACACTGTCCAGATCTTCACCAAGAACCGTCTCAGTGACTCGGATCGCGACACAAATTGATCGAGCTACGTGAATCGATCGAGACGTCGATTCATCTGACGAGAATGAATTCGGGCCGGTACTCGCTGTCGCGCGTCGCTAGAATCAGACCAATATTTGTGAAATTCGCGCTTCACGCGCCCACCCACAACGTCATGACAAACAGGGAGGGCTTCAATGGCGGACAGAACCGCCTTGAAACCGATCGAAGCTTATACGGAATATCTGCGGCTGCTGGCTCGGATGCAGCTGTCTTCGCAGCTTCGTGGGAAGTTGGGTGAATCCGATGTGATTCAGCAGACCGTGCTGCAGGCGCATGCGCGCCGCGACCAGTTTCGCGGAACGACTGAGGAAGAATGGATTGGATGGCTGCGGGCGATATTGGGGAATGTTTTGACGAGCACGTTACGGGCCTATGGCACGGGGGCTCGCGATATTCGCCGCGAACAATCGATTGATGCTGGTTTGGAACAGTCTGCTTCTCGCGTCGAACAATGGCTGGTCGCGGAGCAATCGTCACCGAGTTTACAGGCGTCGAGGCACGAAGAATTGATCCGACTGGCGAAGGCACTGGCACTTCTTCCGGACGATCAGAGAGAGGCAGTCGAACTTCATCACCTGCAGGGAAGAACAGTGGCAGAAGTCGGCGCGATGATGGGTCGAACCCGACCGGCTGCGATGGGATTGATTTTCCGAGGATTGAAGCGGCTGC
>CBIHQO010000180.1:0-9678 GCA_966211735.1 uncultured Schlesneria sp. | reverse complement strand
GGGTGTTGTCGGTGAATGATCGCAACTGTTAGGCTCCATTCACGGCATGGATTACGAAGATGTGGCCGAGAATCGACCTGCTTCACTTTCCATGAGATTAGCGGTGCGTGTTGGCAGACCGGGTCTTCGCGAAGACGCTCCAGACCCGGCCACCCCGCCGCCAAACGAACCTATCATCGCTTTTGGCAGGCGGGCTCCGGTCACGACGAGAATGTTTCAGAGCCCGCTGCGTTGCATGCTCTCGTGGAGTACGTTCATCTGAACCCTGTGCGACGCGGGTTGGTGAATCGTGCAGAAGACTGGCCATGGTCCAGCGCCCGCGATTGGCAGCAACTTCCGGAGCCGCTCTTGAAAGTGAATCGCACGCTTCCCGACACTTTGGATGTTCCATGGACAGAGCGGAATCCAGATCGAAGTTAGTGCGGGTCGTACTTATGTGTCGCGTTGAAACATCGGTTAGACTGAGTGGATTTTGGCTCGGGGGACGCCACAGTGAGGGGATGCGCTCTAAGGTTCTGATCTGATTGACGGGCCTCCACGGGTAAAGAGCACTGCTTGTCCCAAAGCGGCCAAGCAGTGGCACGGCACATTGACTTCTGATGGTCATGCGATGCCACCCCGCCGAGACGCCACAGTGAGGGGATGCGCTCTAGGAGTCTGATCTGATTGACGGGGGTTTGACGGGTGAAGAGCACTGCTTGTCCCAAGGCGGCCAAGCAGTGGCACGGCACATTGACTTCCGAGGGTATGCGATGCCATCCCGCCTATTTATTTTGATGTCCGAAAACGGCGAGTAATCCAGCGGCCATGCGCCAAGAATGTCGCACGTTGATTACACTCTGGTGGGGCGTTGCAGGGGCGAAGAATGAATCGCGATGGAGGACTCCTTACGACACGCGAAGAAGATGTCACTGTGTTCGATCTCGATACCAACGCCTTGTACGAAGCGGTTTTGACTCGGGATCGACGATTTGATGGGCAGATGTTTGTGGCGGTCAGTTCGACTCGCATCTACTGCCGGCCCATCTGCACGGTTCGTCCGCCGCAGTTCAAGAATTGCACGTTTTATAAAACGGCTGCGGCGGCGGAGGCTCAGGGATATCGGCCTTGCCTGAGGTGCCGGCCGGAACTTGCGCCAGGTTCGTCCGCACCTGTCGATGCTGTCCCTCGCCTGGCGGCGCTGGCCATCCGGCGTATTGAAGATGGGGCGTTGTCGCGGCTTAGTCTCGACGAATTGGCTGCGGAGTTTGATGTCACGGCCAGACATCTGCGGCGAGCCATACGCCAGGAAGCCGGGCTGAGTCCCGTAGAGTTGGCTCAGACGCAACGCCTGCTGCTGGCGAAGCAACTCCTGACGGACACCAAGATGACCGTGACGGACGCCGCATTCGCAGCCGGGTTTGAGAGCCTTCGGCGATTCAACGCCGCGTTCAAGGATCGGTATCGATTGACGCCAACATCCTTGCGACGATCGGCTAGCACGAACAAGAACGATTCGAACGATGTTTACCGCTTCAATCTGGCCGTCCGGCCTCCATTCGATCTGGCTCCTCTACTCGCGTTCTGGGAAGCTCGATCGACTGATGGAGTTGAGCAGGTGATTGACGGATGGTATCGCCGAGTTGTGATCGTTGGTCAGTATCAAGGATGGATTGCAGTGGGCCCCGGTCGCAAAGAGCACACTGTCCAGGCGCTTGTTTCGACAGATCTGGGCCCCGTATTGTCACAGGTGCTATCGCGGCTGAAAGCGATGCTCGACGTGCGGGCTCGTCCAGATGCCATCACAGAACATCTCTCTCAGGATCCGCTGCTCGCGTCTCACGTTCGACAATGGCCAGGCCTGCGCGTGCCGGGGGCATTTGATGGATTTGAATGCGGTATTCGGACTATCCTCGGTCAACAGGTGAGCGTTCGAGCCGCCACGACGATCGCAGGTCGGCTTGCCTGCCAGTTCGGGCGGCCTTGCGAGACTCCGTATGATTCGCTGACGACAGCTTTCCCAATACCGGAAGCTCTAGCTGCAGCGAGCATCATCGAACTCAAGGCACTGGGCCTGACAACTCGGCGAGCGGAAACGATTAAGTGTTTCGCCAATGCCTTCGCCAGTGGCCACATTCGATTGGAACCGGGAGCCGATCCAGATCGGATCCGCACGGCAATGTTGGCACTTCCGGGAATCGGCAGCTGGACCGCCGAATACTTGTTGATGCGCGCAGTCGGCTGGCCCGATGCCTTCCCCGCCACTGATCTCGGACTGATCAAGGCATCTGGCCTTTCTCCAGCCGCGTTGCGGATCAGGGCGGAACGTTGGCGACCATGGCGGAGCTATGCCGCAGCACTGCTTTGGCAATCTCTATCCGATTCAAGTAATCCAACATCAGGCAGACTGAATCTCAAGACCCTCAGCGATTGAAGGTAAAGATGAAGAACTTCTATCAAGACGAATATGCGTCTCCGGTTGGCTTGGTGTACGTGATCTCCGACGGGACCAACCTGCGAGCGATCGATTTTGAAGGCTGTGAGTCGCGAATGCATCGCCTGCTGACTCGCCACTATGGCCAGTACACGCTGCATTCGACGCGGGATCCGGCAGGTGCCGTGTCACGACTCGCGGAGTACTTCGCAGGCGATCTTCATGCCATCGACGATCTGCCGGTCGCCACAAACGGCACCCCATTTCAACAGGAAGTGTGTAACGCCCTGCGAGAAGTTCCTGCCGGTACGACCGAGTCTTATGGAACGATCGCTAATCGAATTGGCCGACCCAAGGCCTGCCGTGCCGTCGGCCTGGCCAATGGTTCAAATCCAATTGCCCTCGTTGTCCCCTGCCACCGCATCGTCGGGGCCAAAGATGCCCTGACAGGGTACGCGGGCGGTCTTGAGCGTAAAGAATGGTTGCTCGATCACGAGGGGGCGGTCACCTCGAACGCCTCGCATGGCTTATTCGATAGGATCAAGAGCATTGTCTGATGATTTACTGGCGATCCACCGCGCCATGAAGGTGGGGCTCGCCCATCTGGCCATGCATATGACCATGCTCGGCCAAGCCGATGGCCCACGCCAGGAAGACGCCGACCAGCAGGCACAGGGACAGCCACAAGCGGTCGTGCGAATGGAATTGAACCTCGGGCAACAGGTCACTCAACGAGATACACAGGAAAACCCCCGCCGAGAAAGCCAAGGCCGACGCCAGCACGATGTCTTCATAAGGGAAATTCTTCAAGCCGAGATAAAAGACGACGGCACCAATCGGGCACATCAAGGCATACCCGAAGTTAGCCATATTTCGCGCTCGGTTCGACCAGCCACCCGCTGCCATGACGGTCGTGATCGACAGTGAATCGAGCGGCTTGTGGAGGACGATTCCGAGAAACGTTCCCAGTCCGAGCAGCCAGACGACGCTTTCGCGTTTGTCCGTACTGTACATCGCATCCGCCGTCAGGTGAGCCGCCAAGGCACCGCCATCGATCAATGAATGAATCGCCAGACCCAGGAAAATGCCGACCCAACCGGCTCCTTGAGCGGGATGGTGGACGTGATGATGTCCGCCGCCATCATGATCATGATCGTGCTTGGCCAGGCAATCCCGGTCGTGATCATGGTCATGATCGTGGCCGCACAAATGATCTTTGTCCGCGCTGGTGACCGCGACTTCATGATGATGGAAGTGAAACATTCGCAACATGAAGAATGTTGTCAGCAAACCCACCATCAACCAGCCAACACACCAGTTCAACGCCTCGGCGGGACCATGACCATGCCCTGACATGGCGGCGACGGCATGTGGCAACTGATGAAAGACGCCGACCCCCAGCATCAATCCACCAATCAGGCTGACCAGATACTGCATTCGTTGATGCGTCAGATTCAACAAAGACGGCAGGAACCCGCCGAACAGGGCCGACGCGGCGATCAGCAGGCAATAAATCGTCAGCAGGGTCGCTGGCCAGTTCATGAAAGTCGTCTCAATGGTCTCGTGTCGGCACAAACAAGATCTTGCGTTGGGAGAGCTACCTGCGAGACTCTACTGAACTTTCCCAAATCTCCGCCATTTCGCTGCACCAACGGAGATGCAGCATCGGCGATGACACAATACGAATTCTGCAATAGAATTGCAAAAGCAACATTATGCAAATGCACAGTTGCTGTTTCAATTTCGAAGTTCGCCAGCCAAAACCTGGTGCTACATCATGATATGTCGCGGTCTCGCCGTCTTCGGGATCGCTTCATCTTCGGTCGACGACACGGCGTTGCCTAAGACGCCAACACCGTGGCACCCACGCTGATTTCGACGAGAGAGCGCGTACGGTCGTTCGCCGCTCTCCGGCGCGAACCAGCTTATTTGAAGCCGCGACGACGCGACAGACTATACCGCTCCAGAGATTCCAAAATGATCGGGAACGCGGTCTTGGCGGCGGTCAGTTCATCGACTTCCACGGCTTTCCCTTCCAGCGTCTTGTAGTCCTGGAAGAAGCGACGAATCATCGCCAGCTTATGCGGCGGCAGTTCGTCGGCTTCATGGAAGGAATTGTACTCCGGATCATGGATGGCGACCGCCAGAACCTTATGGTCGCGCTTGCCGCAATCCACCATCGTCATTAGCCCGATTGCTCGCGCTTCGAGTAACGTCAACGGATCGACCGGTTCCTGGCACAGGACCAGTACGTCGAGTGGATCGTCGTCTTCAGCCAGCGTCTGCGGAATGAAGCCGTAGTTCGCGGGGTAGTACACCGCCGAGTGCAGGATGCGATCCAGTCGCAATAGGCCGGTTTCCTTGTCGAGCTCGTACTTGACGCTGGAACCGCGGGGAATTTCGATCACGGTTGTGAACTCGGAGGGAAGTTTCTCTCCGGGGGTGACATCATGCCAGGCGTGGGTCATTCAATCAGCTCCAGTGTACGGCCAAACCGCCACTGCGGATGAACCGGCTAGGAAATGGGACCAGTATGCACATCCCGGCCGGAAGCTGGATCGCGGCAGACGGGACAAATTGACCCCAAGGGGACGCGACGAGTGTAACAGCACCAGCGCCGGCATGAAACCGCGGCCAGCCACCACAAACCAAATCAACGGCGCGGATTGCGTTGTTGATCCTTATTTTGGCGTCGAAGTTCGCGTTTTTGCCGCTTGGTCAGTCCCTTCAATGGATCGGGACCGCCATTCGATTCGCCAGATTCCGAGTCGGAGTCGTCCGATTCTTCATCGTCGTCCGAATCGTTCGCGGCGGGCTCAGGCTCCTTCCAATTGTTCTTGGCGCTGTTGGAGTTATTTGCGAACTTCTGAGCCCCGGAATAAGGAGGGGGAACCGGACTGGATTCTTCCTTCGACCGATTCGCCGACTTCGGAGGTGGTGTTGCCTCCTCTTCTTCCCACTCGTTCGATTCTTCGGTTTCTTCGTCGTAGCTGTACGATGAATCAGCGGCTTCCGTAGATTCGTCGGAGTATGACGATTCCTGTTCCTCTTCTTCGACTTCTTCCTCTTCGGGTTCGGCGACCTTTCGAGTCCGCGGCTTCGTCACGCGTTTGGCCGGTGTCTTGCGCTTTCGCTTCGGTGCGGCCGTTTCTTCTTCCTCGTCGGTGGTCGCCTTCTTCCGACCCCGTTTCGGTTTCACTTCCGCTTCGACAACCTTCGGGGCCCGCTTCCAAGCCAGTCGAGCAGCCATCCAACCGAAGACCGCCATTAGCTGCGACACGGCACTGGTCGTGGCGGCTTCCGGAGGATCGGGGCAGATATAAGCGACCACGCGAGCGTGCAGCCAGAGGCCGACGAATAGCGTCGCCACCGCGAACAGTGGCACAATGATCCGAGCTTTTACGGCCCAGGGTTGATCTGCCAAGTCGACCGCACACAGTTCCAAACCAGCTGAGGCCAGCAACAGGATCCAAGCCATTCGTAACGTGTACAGGCTTGATCGGCTGCGGCGAACATCGCGATCGATCAGCACAATCAAAGGCGACGCGGCAAGCGTGAGCGGCAGTAGCCACGCCACGACGGACGGCCGCCATTGCAGCAGCCGACTGGACTCAACGATCTGTCCTGCGAAACCATGCGCATTCGTGGCCAGGCAGATTGCCGCCGCCCCAAAAACTGCGGCCGTCCAAGGCCAGACTCGGTAGAGACCTCGGAAGTCCAACTTGCACTGAGCCCGATACCAACCGATTAACAACGATAACTGAGCACACAGAAAACAGATGGTGGTCTGAATAAGAACGGCCAGGGCCGGCCGGTCACCCTCCAACAGATGCTTGGTCAGCGGTACCAACTCTGGCCGGACCGAGATCGGTGTTGCCAGAGCAAACGCGGCTCCGGAAATAGCGAGGCCAATCAGGACGGCATACGTCCACAGGCGAAACTCGGAAACCGGAACCCACGGGGCCGCCGCGGCTGATTTCACCAGTTCTGACGAAACGCCCGATCCGGGCAGACCTTCAGCGCCGGTCGTTCCATCTGCGCCAGGGTCATCCGCATTGACGACCAACCGACGCCGACGACGATCATCCGCCGACTTGGAGCCTGCAAACTGAATCGACATGGCTCGCGAACGCAGTTCTTGGGAGGCAGCCTCGTGGTGAGAATGGATGGGACGACTGTCCGACCGGCACTCTCCCTGCGCCGGAACGTCATCGTCGATACCGCCCTTGATATGTCCTAGTCATCGGTATTCAGCCGACCGCCGTTGAACGGATTCGGAGATCGTGACTTTGGCCACCTGAATTACCTATCCGGCATGACAATGCCAAATTGGCACCACGCACTATCGCGCGAATATTGAGACGACGAATACTGCCGAAATGGCCCCATCGCCAGCACTGCCAAAGTGGCTCGAAATTTATCGTAGTGACACAACTTATTGGCTATACAAATGATACGCTGAAGCAACTAACTCGCATCAGAATTGGCACGCCTCATGCAATCGTTTGAAACCACGCCAGCAAGGTGATGGAGCTCCACCTTTCCGGACCCTTGAAGCAACCTCCGCGGCTATTTTCAGGCCGGGAATTCACAGTTTTTTTGTTGAGGAGTGATGCCATGTTTTTAGTAAGACAACCTGCTCATTCGACTCATGAAATGGCCCGACTGTTGGATGGATTTTTTGGCCCCGCAGTCGGGTCTCGGCCGACGGGATCTCCGTGGTCGACTGGCGCGTATCCAAAACTGGATCTCAGCGAGACAGACACCGCAGTACACGTCGTCGCCGAATTGCCTGGCGTGAAACAAGAACAGATCGACATCGAAGTCCAAGCCGATGTCTTGCGCATCAGTGGCGAAAAGAAGGACGAACGAGTCGTCAACGAGCAGAATTACCATGCGACGGAACGGTCATTCGGTCGATTTGATCGCTCGATCCGGCTTCCGGTCGAAGTCGACGGCCAGCAAGCGGAAGCGACTTTCGCGGAGGGAGTGCTGTCAATCACTCTGCCGAAAGTGAAAGCCACTGGAACACAAAAGATCGCCATTAAGCCTGCGAACTGAGCGCCACAGGCCCAACGAACCTCATGAGGAGCGAGTCAAATGGCTCGCTCTTCGCATTCTTTGACAGAGGGAACGCAGCGACTCCTGAAGCAGCTTGGGCCTGCCCCTACTTCTGGAGAATGAGCTTATCGTTCTTGGTGAGCCGCAAACGATACACCTCGCCCGCATGCCGGATTAAGATTTCTTTAGCTCCGTGTAGCAGTTGCGAAGATTCGTACTCCTTGGGAGTCGAATCAGATTGTTCGGACTCATTACTGGACTTAGGGTTATGATCCATTTCGGCTTCCAAAGTTGACTGTGGTCCGCGCCGTTTTGACGAGTCGGCGCAGAGGCCTTCAGAGCCTTGCATGACAGTTCCGGCGCGGCTATTATTCTGATATTGAGACTCAGTGTCAACTTAACCGAGTCTGAATACCGTTTGAGCTAGCCAGCTACCACGCCAGCGAACGCCTGTCAGGCAGCGACGCCAGCGAAATTATGCCACGCCAGCCACGCCTGCAAACGGATCTGCCGAGGGTCGTCTTCGTCAACATCCCGCCTTTGCTTTCTTGGAGTTCTGGTCGTGCCAAACATTGTCCCGCCTGTTGCGTCTCGCCGCCGCCCTGGATTCACGCTGATTGAATTGCTGGTCGTCATCGCCATCATCGCGGTCTTGATCGCATTGCTATTGCCGGCCGTTCAACAGGCGCGCGAAGCGGCGCGACGGACTCAATGCAAGAACAATCTGAAGCAGATCGGCTTGGCGCTGCACAACTACCTGTCGACGCATTCCGTTTTTCCGCCGAGCTTCTGCATCGGTGCGGCCAAGGGTGGAACCTGGTCCATCACTGCTCGCATTCTGCCATTCATCGATCAGGGAAATGCATTCGCAATGGCGGACCTGACCGTCGGATATGGCGACGCCCCCAACTCGACGAATGGAATTACGTCACAGTTTCTACCATTTGATCGATGCCCCAGTGAAGTAAATGGTATCAACAGCAACACGGCCCCCAGTTACTTCCCACCGAACTACGCCTACAACCTGGGAACATGGAAGGTCTTCACGCCGACATCCACAAATCTGGCAGACGGCGGAACACCTGGGGATGGTGCGTTTGCTCCGAACAGCAATTTCACAACCGCGCATTTCACGGATGGAACCAGCAATACCCTGTGTGCCTCCGAAGTGAAGTGCTACACGAACAATGTCGGCAATGATGCTGCGGCCTCGGATCCCTACCCCACAATGGCCACGATCCTGGGATTCAATGGTGCTGCCGTGACTCTCGGCGTCCCTGGATCAACCGGTGGACATCGTGAATGGACGGACGGCAAGATTCACGAATCAGGATTCACCACCACTTTCACGCCAAATGCCAAGGTCATGATCAAAGGCAGCAACACTCCGAACCCGGTGGAAGGGGACTACATTTCGTGCAAAGAACGCGGAACGAGTGCGACCTGCTCCGGCAAACCGACATATGCCGCAGTGACCACACGCAGCTTCCATACGGGAATTGTGAATAGCCTCATGATGGACGGTGCTACGAGAACCGTCTCGGAAAACATCGACATCAACGTCTGGCGAGGACTTGGTAGCCGAGCGGGTGGCGAAGTGATTGGCGAGTTTTAATTGACTCGTGACTGGTGACGAACACCAAAAACGCCCGCATGAGAGTTGAATCTCATTCGGGCGTTTGCGTTTCAATCGCTCGAGGCCCCCCCCCCCGCTCAACGGCTTACGGCGTGAAGTCGCTGCTTGCATCGACACTCAGGCAGAACTTCGCAATCAGCTCCGCAGCTTGATCCAGATCCTTGAGCGAAACCACTTCCACCGGGCTGTGCATGTAGCGATTCGGGATACAGACCAGACCCACCGCGACACCGCCGCGTGTGAGTTGAAGCTGAGCGGCATCGTTACTGGCGGCAGTAGCGAGGCCGTTAATCTGGACGGGTATCTCTGACGCCGACGCGCGTTCGATCAAGCGATCGAAGACAATTGGATTCACGTTGGGTCCACGATACAAAACGGGGCCTTTGCCGATCTTCACCCGCCCGAATTGGTTCTCGTCAATCGTCGGACAATCGGTGGCATGCGTTACATCGACCACGATCCCCAGTTGCGGATCAATCTGAAACGCGCTGGTCTGAACACCGCGTAACCCGATCTCTTCCTGCACGGTCGAGACTGCGAAGACGGCCGCCTGGGAATTCTGCCGGCT
>CBIHQO010000179.1:0-9720 GCA_966211735.1 uncultured Schlesneria sp. | reverse complement strand
CCATGATGTCGACGGCCGACTCCCTCGGCATTCGTTCTTCTTTCCTCAAGATCAATACCAGCCCGATTACATTGACCCACTGGCGGAACTCTGTGCAAAGGGATTCGGCGAGTTCGATATTCATCTGCACCACGACAACGACACGCCGGAAGGGCTGGAAGAGAAACTATCGATCTTCCGCGACGCCCTCTATCATCGGCACGGAGTTCTTCGGCGAGACCCCGTCACCGGCAAAATTGTCTACGGATTCATTCACGGCAACTGGGCCTTGTGCAATTCTCGCCCCGACGGCCGCTGGTGCGGCGTCGATCATGAGATTCCCATTCTGTTGAAGACCGGCTGCTATGCCGACTTCACGATGCCGTCGGCTCCCAGCGATACCCAAACGCGGACGATCAACAGCATCTACTACGCATCCGATATCCCTGGTCAATGCAAGTCTCACGATCATGGAGTTCTCGCGAAAGTCGGCGGCAGTCAACCTGACAACAGCTTGCTGATGATTCAGGGGCCGCTGACGTTCGACTTCACTCGTAAGAAATTCGGAATTCTGCCACGCGTCGAGAACGGTGATCTGCTGGGGAATCACCCCCCTTCCCTGCGCCGTCTGCATGTGTGGCTCGAGGCGGGTGTCACTGTCCAGGGGCGGCCGAACTGGCGATTCGTCAAGTTGCATACTCATGGCTGCAAGCCCGCCAATATGGAAATGTTGCTCGGCGAAAAGATGCGACTGTTTCACCATGAACTGGCAGAGCTTCACGCCTTGCAGCCAAACTTCCGTTATCACTACGTGTCCGCCTGGGAAATGGCGCAACTCGTCCGTCAGGCGGAGCGGGGTCAGAAAGTGCCGAACCTGAAGTCAACCGCGGGAATCTCTGAATTGGTTTCCTGCTAGCCCAGCCCGCCACCTGTACACGCTCAGGCGTTTGATGGCCAACAACCTGCGATTGCCGGAAATCGGACTTTGTCATACACCCTTTCAAAATTCGAAGCGGAATCCACAGACAGGTTTGTGATGTCAGCGTCGGCCACACCTCGTGCGAAGTCTTCACTGATGACTCGCTGGGTCGCGCGACTCTCCTGGGTCAACCTCGCCCTGCTGTTCGTCGTCAGCGCCCTGTTGTTCGCCGTCTCGGAGAACTGGTGGTTCAGCTCGGCGATGACCTATGCGCCCCGCTCACCGTATCTCGTTCCCGCCCTGCTCTTACTGGTGTTGTCAGTCGTTTACAGCCGATCTGCGATCCTGGTGAATCTGATTTCGATCGCCACGGTGGCTGGCCCGATCATGGGATTGACCCTCCCGATTGCGCAGTGGACGACCGCCGCAACCGACGACGAGGCGGGATTCAAGCTGAAAGTTCTGAGTTGCAACGTCCAGGACTACAAGCCTGATTTCGCCAGTGTGCTGGCAGAGATTGGCCGCTTCAACCCCGATGTCGTCGTGATGCAGGATGCGTGGGATCGATCGAAGCTGCTGAACAGTTACTTTGCGGAATGGCACGTCGTCCGACACGGCGAATTCTTCCTCGCCTCGCGCTACCCAGCCCGACTCGTTGCGGTGGGTCACTTCGAAGCGTTCGATCGAGATGGAATCATGCAGTGCGAACTCGAGTTGCCCTCCACCAAGGTGATGTTCTTCAACATCCACCAGATGACGCCGCGACACGGTCTGCGCGCGCTCGACATCTCGTCCCCCATCACGCAGCGCGGCAGCAGCCAGTTGTCACGGTATCTTATCCTTCGAGCCGAAGAGGCCGGCGCGACTCGCGACTTCGTTGAAACCAATCGCGGACAAGCCCCGACGCTGATTGCGGGCGACTTCAACATGCCGTGCGAAAGCAGCCTTTATCAGAACAATTGGTTCGGCTTCCAGAACGCGTTCAACATTGCGGGAACCGGCTATGGCTACTCGTTCCCCTGCACGCAGCAGTACTGCTGGCCCAGTGGCAACCCCTGGCTGCGGCTCGACCACATCCTGGCCGACGATGCCTGGCAAGTCCGTAGCTGCGTCGTCGGTAAGGCCAACGGCTCCGATCACCGCCTGATCACTTCGGTTCTCGAATTGCGATAGACGCCGCGAAGCGCATGCAGCATCTCCGCACCCACTTCGCGTGTCGTCTGTGGCAACACTTGCAGGACACATGGGAATTCTCTATCGTCCCGAGAGCGGAGGGGATATTGTGTTGTGGCGCTGTCCCATCACGGTGTCCCTGCACCAACAAGGACTCTGATCATGACTGCCAAAATACTCTTCACTGGCACGACACACACCAGCGGCGGGCCTGACGGTGCGACACGCAGCACGGATGGCCAGCTCGATCTCCGTTTGCCCGAACCTCACCCAGTCGCCGAGAAGTTGTTCGGTGCCGCCTGGTCGGCCTGCTTTATCGGCGCCGTCGAGTTGGTCGCGTCCCAGAAGAAAATAGCGTTGCCAACCCCTCCGTCAATCACCGCCACGATCGAGATGCTCATGGAGAACGACGCCTTCTTTCTACGATCACACCTCGATGTCAGCATCCCGGGTCTCGACCGCGAGATCGCTCAGCAACTGATGGAAGCGGCCCACCGCATCTGCCCCTATTCCAAGGCGACCCGCGGCAACATCGAAGTCAAACTGACGCTCGCCTGACAGGCACATCCCCGGAGGTGTTCGATGCGACTTCTCTGCTCACTGACGATGCTGTTGTTCGTTGGCACGGTCGTGTCCGCCCAAGCCCCGGTCCCCAAGAGTGTCGCGCCGCGTTTCGGACTAGCGTCGGCAGTTCAGAAGGACGGCAAGGTCATGATCGAAGTTCTTGAGTTGCGCGATGTGATGCGGATCAAGATGCCCAATGGCGGCGATGTGTTCCTCGAAGAACGCCATTGGTCGGTGTTGACGACCGGCACACTCGGCGAAGACATCCGCGCCCATCGACCCGATGGCAAAACGGCCACAGCACGTGATGTCTTGAATGCGTTGGAAAAGCCGCTTGGTACCGCGTATTTCCTCGGCTACGACAAGGCGAAGCCCGTTCAACCCGACCCGTTCTATTTGAGTCTGCTCAAGGAAGGGAGCATCGCACTGTCATTCGATCGGCCCGAGTTAGCCCTACCAGCCATCCAGCCCTAAGGTGATGTTCAACCAATTGACTGGCCATTGGAGTCTCAGCAATGTGGGCGTTCTTCCGCGGCTGGCGTCGAAAAGCGGGCTGCGTCACCCTGGTGCCGGCGTGTCTCCTTTTCCTGATGTACATGCGGAGTCACGTTCTTCTTGATGAAGTTGCCATTGTGGAATCGATCTACCGGCAAGAGTGCTATGGCTCAGTGAATGGCACCCTCTTCTGGCAATCCCGCGAATCCACTTTGGCCCTCTATACACCCACGCCCTATTTCTCCTACGGACAACTGGCATTCAAACCGGATGGCCCCTTCGACCCTGACAACCCTGGCAACGTTCGATGGCGATCCAAATGGACCGGCGGTGGCATCGTCGAATTTCCGATAGCGCTAGTTCGCACGGGGAATGGAAGCGGCACGGTGTCAAGCACGCTGCGCTATGTTTCCTATTGGTACTTCATCGTCCCCCTGACCGCGCTCTCCGCTTTCCTGATTCTTTGGAAGCCACAGAAGTTTGAGCGGCGGTGGACATGCTGATTGTACTTGGCGCAATTTGGCTCGCGCCATCGCTGCTCTACATCACCGGAGTGCTCATACTGGATGTCCCACAACGATCCTCAATTGTCAAACTGATCTGGATGCTCATGCCTGCCGCAGTCTGGCTCGTTGTGTGGGCTCTGCTCGCCTTGATCGTTCTGTATCCGTCGTTGGGAGCCATTGCCCTCAAGTAACCCCATGTACTTCCACGGCTGGCGACGAAGCTAGGCTGCGTGAAATCCCGCTCCGACGTCGGAGCAGTGATTTGGAGCGGTTCGTTCCGCACGCTGGGCATCATCGTACCACCGGTTCCCGAATCCTATACGAAGCCAAAATCACTAGCAGAAATGATTGACCAGACTTTGGGCCGAGTGTTGAATCTGTTCGATTTGGATGTTCCTTCGGCGGGACGGTGGCGCGAGACGATCGGGCTTTAAGCCGCTTGACCGTCGAACGAATCGGAACTAATGTTTTGCTCATGCGACACCCAGCGTCACTCGTGGAGAAGATCGTCCATGGCCTATCGGGATTTCCGCGAGTTCCTCGATGCACTGCGAAGCCAGGGGGAACTGATCGACATCGATCGACAGGTCGCGATGGAGTTGGAAGTTGGCAAGGCATTGCGCAAATCCGCATCGGTGGGTGGACCCGCTCTGCATTTCAAATCGACAGGAACGCCTTTTCCATTAGTGGGCGGCGTCTACAACACCCGGCGAAAAGCGCTGATCGCATTTGAAGCGACAGAAGAGAATGTCTTCGAGCGGATCCTGGCGGGGCTGGCCCGGCGAATCGCCCCCGTGGTGGTTGAAGATGCCCCTGTGCATGAGAACATCTTGTCCGGCGATGCCATCGATTTGATGCAATTGCCGGTGCCTCGCTACAGCCCTGATGACGGTGGGCCGTACATTACACCCGGACTCGTCGTCAGTAAGGATCCTGAGACGGGGATTCTCGACATCGGGCACTACCGATTCGAAGTCATCGACAAGACAACACTGTCCTACATGGCGCAGCCGAATCATCGCTTTGGCAAGCATATCGCCAAGGCAAGACGCCAAGGGGCAACGTCGTTTCGCGCGGCGCTGGTCATTGGTGTTGATCCTATCTTGGCGTATACCGGCCCAATCCAAGTGCCAGATGACACCAACGACTTTGAAGTCGCCGGGGGGCTTCGCGGAGCCCCGGTCGAACTTGTCCAATGTAAGACGATGGACCTGCAAGTGCCGGCACGCGCAGAATTTGTTATCGAGTTTGAAGTCGACTTCACACAGGAAGTGCTGGAAGGACCGTTGGGTGAATATACGGGGTACTACACCCCCGCCTCTCAAAAGCCGATTGCACGCGTGCTGGCGATTACGCATCGCAACGATGCCTGCTTCCAGTGTCTGTTGACCGGTGTGCCGCCAACCGAAAACCACACGTTGAAGCAACTTCCTTTCGAGGCCTCATTCTTCGCCATGATGCGACATCAGTTCCCGACGCTGGAGCGAGTCGCCATTCCGTCGTCGGGTGGCGTTTCGTTCTACATCGTCATGGCGATGCGGCCACGCTACGCAGGAGAAGCCCGCGCGGCACTGCTCGCCGCGATGGGGACAAACCTACGGCCGAAGACGGTGATCGTCGTCGATCCCGATATCGACGTGCAGGACTCGACGCAGGTTGAGTGGGCAGTGGCGTTTCGCACCCAGCCCGCTCGCGATGCTATCATCGTCGATCGTCTACCCGCGGGACCGCTGGATCCGTCGATCGACGATTCCATCCCGCTGGACGCCCGTACGGGATCGGCCATCGGGATCGACGCGACCTTTCCCTACGGCTCGATCATCAAGAAGGCTGGCGACGTCCCCGAGGCGGGTATTGCCTGTGGCCCCGCGGTCGCGGAAAAGGGACACGAATTCTTCGAAATCGCCGATGTTCCCGGCTGGCGGGATTATGACTTCCCGGAACTGACGAACCGTCGCACCCCACCAGCTCAATGACGAATTGGGAGACACCATGGCCGCCATCGATCACGAGATCAAGATCAGTGCCTCCTGCGAAAGGGTACATCAGGCGCTGACGACACCCGAAGGGCTTCGAGCCTGGAAAACCAGCGATGTCCACGGGTCGGGGGCGATCGGTACGGAATGGAAATTCGGTTTCCCGGGCCAAGCCGATTTCCAATGGCGGATTGCGGTGAACGATCCGGATCGCGTGGTCTGGGAATGCACCCAGGGGCCTGGTGATGCCGTGGGAACCAGCACCGTATTCACCATTCAGCCTGTCGCAGACGGTCGGACCTTGCTGACGTGCCAGCATGCAGGCTGGCCTGATGCACACCGACATTTTCGCAAGTGCAACACGACTTGGGGCGTCTTGCTCCATCACCTCAAAACGTATGTCGAGACCGGCCGGTCCTCACCAGCCTTTTCATAACAACTGGAACGCTCCATGCCTCAGCAGAGCCTGCCCGACTTCGTCAACGCCATGGAACAAGCGGGTTTGCTGGTCCGTATCACCACCGAAAAACGCGTGGATGAGTTGCCGCAGGTGATGGAGGATCATCCCCTCACAGCGGTGCTGGTCGAGCGTGTTAAAGATTGCGAGTTTCAGTTTCTCGCCAACGCCTATTCCAATCAGGATCAGACCGCCTGGGCACTGAACTGCCAGAAAAGCGAGTCAGGCCGACTGATGAGCTCCGCCGCGCAAGGGCGGATCAAGCCAGAGATCGTTGCGACGGCCCCCTGCAAGGAAGTGATTCTCATCGGCGATGAAGTCGATCTCACCCGCCTGCCGCTGTTTCTGCATCACGATCGCGATGGCCATGCCTACACCAATGACAATCTCGTGATCAGTAAGCATCCGGATACAGGCATCTACGACTGGGGCATCTACCGCAGCATGTTCCGCCGGGTGAATGAAAAAAACTTCGACATGACCTGCACCTCGCACCGCCAGCGGCTCCACGCTCAGGCGGCTCAAGCGAAGGGGCAGGATCTGGAACTGGCGATTGTCATCGGCGGGCCGCTGGTCGACAAACTCGCCGCGATGACCAGTGTCACTCCCGATACCGATGATTTCGAAGTCCTCGGCAGCTTTTACGGGCACCCCGCCAAATTAATCAAATGCGAAACAATCGACGTGCTGGTACCGGCCAACGCCGAAATCGTGCTGGAATGTGTACTACTCGCGACGGAAGGTCTCACTCATGATGAAGGCCCCTATGGTGAGTTCACGGGGATGTATGGCGGAGGAATCAAGCACAACTTCCGCGCCATCGTGAAAGCCATGACGTTTCGGAAAAATGGCATCTATCAGCATGCGACAATTGGGGGCCGGCACCCCGGTAACACCGATAACATGCTGCAACTGCCTGGTATCGAAGCGGACCTCTTTGGCGGACTCAAATTGGCCGGGATCGATGTCCTCGAAGTACGCGCGCCGTTGGGGGGACTATCCAACATCGCCTACGCGCGGATTCGGACTCGTGGCGCGGGAGATGCCAAGCAGGCCTTAGGGGTGATGTTGACCTGCTCCAAGCAAAGTCTTCCGAAGGTGGCGATGGTCTTTGACGAAGATATCGACATCCGGGACGATAACGCCGTGCAGTTTGCCATGGCATTCCGCTTTATGCCGCACCTCGACACGATCATGATCCCTCAGTGCAACACGATGACGGTCGATCCCAAGATCGGGACTGACGTCGCGCCGGGGACCGCTTCGAAGATCGGTTTCGACTGCACAATTCCGCTCGGACCCAATTTCGTCCGCTCACACTTCGATCGCAGCGATGTGTTCGTACTCGGTGATCCACCAGCGAACGTGACGATCATGAATGAAGCCGAACTTACCGAGTCGATGAGCAAGTTGATCAAGGCCCAGCCCCGATCCTGGAAAGAGATTCTGCAACACTTCCACGGGCAGCCTTACAAAACGATCTATCGCGCCTTCAGCAACCTCCGACCACATCTCGGTCGCTGCAACGACGCTCCCTGGTATCGATACACCTTCTCGGAGGGTGATTTCGCTGACGCCCCCCAACCCGCCAAGGGATCGAACTTCGACCCCCGACATCGGACGGTCTGATAAACCCGGATCAAATCGGAGTGATCGTCTTCTGGGAGGGCTCGGCTCCTGCCGAGCCGCTTAGTCTCATAGCATTCAATCGACTATCCGGGACGATGGTATTGCCATGGATTTATTTAGACAGATTTCACCGCCATGAGGACCAGCCTGCGAACAGGGCCAGAGTCAGGCCGTAAAGCATCAGCAGCACGATCACGCCGCGGCGTGTAACCACCCGTTCCCGATTGCGAGGCGGTTCCAGCCACCATTGGAAGCGACGTCCCACCCAGGGGATCAGTTGGCTGACCATGGTCACACAGCAGACGTTTCCAATGAACATTGATAGCCAGGTGGGCATGCCATGGCGAGCAAAAATCGGCCCGGCAACAGCCTGATCAAAGATAAAGACCAGCGGATAGATCACCAACAGCACCAGCATGCTCATCTTCCACGCCGGGTGCTCCTCAGTCCCACGATCGAGTTGAAACCACTCGTCGAATGCGGATCTGGTGATGCGGACGCGTGTTTCGTCCGTTAGCGGTGCTGCTTCCTCGAGTAATTTCAGTCGGGCCGGAGAGGCCATCCAAGCCTGCAGATCCTCAGTGGTATCGAAACGGAGGATGATCAGCCAATCCGGGTTTACCGTTGAGATTGGAGGCTCGAAGCGATAGCCACGGAAGCCTTTCGCATTCGCATGCGCCGCGGCAATTTTCCGCTGCCAATCCTGGTAAGCGGCCTCCGCACCTGGCTTCACACGAGTCCTGATAATGGCCGAAACGCCAGGTTCTGGTGCCGTCGTTTCTGAGGGAACGATGTGAATTTCATCGATGTCGATCTGGTTCTGCCTGGTGGATGTCACCAGCATCGATCGTTGCGGTGAATTCAACCAGCCGAGTGCGTCTTTCGTCTCCTGAAACCACTGCAAGATGACCCACTGCGTCTGGCTGGGAGGATTCGGCGGGATCGTGGCCTGATCGATAAAGCCAGCAAACCCCGCCACCGCCTGGCTCATCTCTCGTTGCCACTGATCCAAAAACTCAAGCTTGGATTGGGCCGAGACACGGTAAATGATCATCACCCCGGAAGCGGACGAGCGAAGGGAGGAGGCCATGGCGGCCTTCGTCGCTGACGGCGATTCAATCGCGTTCATCGCCACTTTCAGCAACCTGATTCAAAAATGGCTGTCGACAGTCGCATTGTCTTTGCTCGCAAATCAGTCTTAGTAGTACGACAGAGCCGCCGGAACAAGTTCGAATACCATAACAAGTTCGCTAGTCCACTCAAGCTGGCGTGTCCATCTCAGGGCATCAGTTGGGTGGTTGAGGGCGACCAACGGAAGCCTCCAGGGAAGCGACGTTCGAGCTATCCTGGCGAGCAGCCTGCGGAAATTGAATCTATTGACAGCGGAACAGGAATGACGTTGTCCCGCCCTGTTGCGCAGGACGAGTTTCAGTCTCAATGGCATTCCACAAGCTCACGCCGCACAACCTTCGCGTGCCGAAGTTGATCGAACAATCCAAACTTCGCGACCGGCTCCCGTCGGTCGACCCCGGCGATCGATCAGGATATCGTTGTTTTATAGGGCGTATTTTGATTGGTTGGAGCCACGTTCGCGCTCAGGAACATCACTGGCCGGTGATGGGACTGATGATCTCAGCCGGCAGGTGGAAACTGTTCTTGCACTGAAATCTGCTTTCCTCTACTTTCCGGAATCTACTTTTCGGCATCCTCCACTATTCGGAGAGGGAATGGACACCCAGGCGTTGGCGAATGTGTCGTTGAATCAACAGGTCTCCCCGGTGCTCGCGGCGACAGCGATTGCCGAACCATCGAAGCAATCGCTGCGGAACGCTTGGCGGTACACGAAGAAAGTCCTGAAGCGGGCTGCACCATTGGTCATCGTCGGAGTGATCTTTCCTCCCCTGGCGATCGTGTATCTGGCCTGCGGCATCTATGAAGTGCTTCGCCACGGCAAAGACCGCGGCGCAATTGGTCACCACTTCTTTTTAGTCAACGGCGGCTTGACCTGGGCCCTCAGCCCAA
>CBIHQO010000178.1:0-9742 GCA_966211735.1 uncultured Schlesneria sp. | reverse complement strand
GTGAGTTGCACGGTGGGCGCCGGAAGCCGGCAGGGCTTCCTTCGAGCATCTTTATCAGACGGTGCCAGCCACACCCCTCGCTCTCCGTCTGGTCTTCTTTGAGCTACTGGGGGAGAGGGGCCTGTCCGCCATTACAAGGGAAGTCATCGGGCCCGTACATCTGGCGGACTTCGCACTCGCCTTCCCAACCTGGCCAGTGTTGCTTGTGAAGTTCCATAAACTTGACGGCCGATTTGACGGCCACTTCCTTCGAGGTCAGTTCAAACTGGGCATAGCCGCCGATGACTTCTTTGGTCTCGGTGAACGGCCCGTCGATCACGATGACTTCCCCTTGCGAGATTCGGACGCGGGCGCCCAGTGCGGTGGGGCCCAGCCCGCCGCTGCCGACCATCGTGCCGGCTTTGACCGCCTCTTCGGAGAGCTTGGCAATGGCCTCCATGAGCGGCGGGGGGGGAAAGCCCGAAGCCTCAGTGGACTTGACGATCATCATAAAACGCATGGTCGTGACTCCTGATAGTTTTTGGCTGGCGATCCGCATCGCCGATCGAGCTCGACCGGCGAAACCTTGCGGCGTTGGTTATTGTCGAATGAGGGGCCGCGAAATCGACAGAGAGGCGATTTTATTTGTGGAATTTCGGGAGAAGGGCGCGCGGCAGGGCCGCGAGAGAGTTGATTGGAGGGAGTAGAGGAGAGCTAGAAGGCCATGCTATCTTGCTCGTCTATTTGCATTGGCACTGGTTGTTCGAAGCGGCCAACCAGTGGCACGGCGCATCGACTTACTAGAGTTTCGCAATGCCACCCTGCCTGGGAGCGTAATTAATGGACGAGCTTCTTTGTGTTCTGATTTGCCATTTCAGCTTTCTTTACAAGCGGCACAGTTTTCGGATTGTTGACTCTCGGCACGACTCAGAAAACTTCGGGAATGGGCTGGTTCGGTTGGCAAATGGAATTCTTGAAATGCAACTTACTCTCGATCGTGGTCGGTTCGACATCATGCTGAGGCCAGAGAACGCATCTACTGAGTGGTTCTCAATTACGGTTGTTGCCGACATGCTCGACGACACCCCTTCCATCAACGGCGTACTGCGAGTATGCCGCGACGCTCTCTCGCGTCTATTCTAAACTCGTCGAGAGCGCCACTGGCCCTAAATGGACGAAGCTAGTGAGCAAATTGAAGCGAAGGCCGGGATAGTCGATGCGATTAGACTTGAGAAGCTAGTTTCAGTCCAACTCGCACACCGACAAGACACTGGCAGCTCAAGGCCGCCGCCAGTGGCACCCAACGCGGTGGGCTATGATTAACTGAACAGCTTCGTTAGTGGCTTGCCGTCTTGGGCGACTTTGAAGGGGCGGCCGGTGGGTGAGTGCACGATTTCGTTCAGTGGCAGGCCCAGGGCCGTGGCGATCGTGGCGTTGAAGTCGGCTGGGGTGACCGGATCGGTCTCGACCGAGTGGCCTGCGGCGTCTGACGAGCCGTAGAACTGACCACCCTTGATGCCGCCTCCCGCCAGGAACGATGAGAAGACCGCAGGATGGTGATCGCGGCCGACGTTGTAATTCAGTTCCGGCGATCGGCCGAATTCCGTGGCGAGTACGACCAGCGTCTGATCGAGCAGACCACGATCTTTCAGGTCCTTCAGCAGACTGCTGATCCCGCGATCCATGATGTTACAACGATTGGGGAGTGCGCCGCCGTTGTAGATGTTGGCGTGCATGTCCCAGCCGCCGCAGTTGACTTCCACGCACGAGACGTTGTTCTCGATCAGGCGGCGAGCCAGCAAACAACCCTGGCCGAATGAATCACGACCATAGCGATCGCGATCTTCGTTCTTTTCTTCGTTCAGGTTGAAGGCCTTCAGTTCACTGCTGGCCAGCAGCGAGACGGCTTCGGTGTAGAAGTCGGTGTAGGCTTGCACCTTTTGCTGCTTGACCCGGCCGCGGAATTTCTTGTCGAATCCATCGATCAGCGCCAGACGCTTCTCGAACGACGAATCCGTCAGGTACTCCGGTGCCTTGGTGTTTTCCAGGCCGCGATTCGGGTCACCGATGGGCAAGGGACTGAACGTGGGGTCGAAAAATCCAGCCGAAGGATGACGCGGTGGAGCACCAATCAGCACGGTGTCGGGCAACGACTTGCTTTGACGTCCGCGGAACTTCTGCATCCAGGGACCGATCGTGGGATGACGCTCGGTGGCGATCGCCTGGTAGCTGGTTCGCATCCAGTACTCAGCGGCTTCGTGATCGGCGGTCTGCGTGGTCAACGATCGCACGACGGCGAGCTTGTCGAACTGTTGAGCGAGACCGGGCAGGAATTCGCTGATCTTGATTCCGGAAACGTTCGTGTCGATCGCTCGCGTCTGCCCCTGGTTCTTGTGGCCAGGCTTCAGGTCGAACGTATCCAGATGAGACATGGCTCCCGCCATGTACAAATAGATCAATCGTTTCGCTTTTCCCGGTCCATACACTGGCGCGGCCGCCGCAGCGGCTGGTTCGGCTCCGATCGAAGGACGGCCCAACGCCGAAAACACGGTCACGCCCAACAGCGACTTGGCAGCGTATTCGACAAATCGCCGACGATCCAACCCCGGCAGCTCGGAAATAAGGTCTCGCATGATGACTCCATATTCTGCGTGGGCAGATGTCGATCGCTGCGAATGCCTGTCAGCACACCGCAGACGGGATTGGTTTACTGAATGAACAGAAATTCTCGCGTGTTGACGAGCGACCAGATGACGTTCCCAAATCCGGCCGGCCCGTTCCGTTTGACCTCTTCGACCGCCAATGCCAGCTCGTCGGTATCTGGTTCGCGGGTGAGGATCGTTTCGAAGATGATCTTCGTCGCGTCGTTCACGTTTTTCTGCTTCACGACGTTGAGGTAAATCGTGGAATTCTTTTCGAGCAGCATGTGCGTGATCGGACCATTGAACATGAACAGCACCTGCGGCACCGATCCTGTCGACGACGATGACGAAATCAATTCTCGATCCGACTGGCCGAACGAACGCAAGAAGTGATTTGCTGGAACGGGAGACGGCAGTTCGGAGGCACGAGCGAGCAGGATCCCCTTGTACGTGTACTTCTGCTGACGCTTTGAGTTCACGCCGGAATCAATTTCGGAGCCCTTTGATTCTGCATCCAGAACCTTCTTGGCTGAAACCGTGTCGAGGTTGAAACCAATCACGTCGGTGCGAACTTTGGCGGGAAGTTCGCGGAACTCGTCAGGGTCGACCACGGACAATGTCAGGAACGAATCCCAGACTTGTTCGGCACTCATGCGCCTGAGCATGGGGCCAGGGAAGTGATAGGGGGCACCGAGCGGCATTTCGTCCACGCAGGCTTGTCGCTGATATGTTTCGGTGTTCAGCAGGACGCGCAGATACTCTTTCATGTCGAAGTTCAGCCGTTTCATTTCGGCTTCCAGATAATCCATCAGGGCAGGATTCTCGGCGACGGTTTCATCCATCATGTCGTCGACGGGTTCGATCTGGCCGACACCGAAGACCTGTTTCCACAATCGGTTCGCGATGACTTTGGCGAAGCGTGGATTGTCTGAAGCGGTGCACCAGCGGGCGAATCCCTGGCGAGGCGTCTCGCCCGGTTTCAGCGAGATTTGGGAACCGAACAGCGTTCGCGGGGCCACTGTTTCATTCGGCTTGGCGTTGTCGTAGGCGTAATTGGCAGGGAGCTGAATCTTGCGATCCACCTGATCGTTGACGATCTGCATGTTGACGCCGATTATCCGGTCGAAGCGGTAGTAGTTGTTCCGGCGATCTTCTTCTTCCTGTTCGATTTCGGCAAAGTCCGCCTGCAGACGCTCATGCGGGTTGGAGTTCCAGAACCGCTTGTCGCCCCCATGCGTGCTTTGCTGCGTTCCAAACGTGAACGCCGCCATTTCATAGAACTCTTTCTGCGTCCAGCGATCGAAGGGGTGGTTGTGGCATTGAGCACAACCGATCCGCGTTCCCAGGAAGATCCGGACGGTGTTGTTCATGACGTCCAGCGGCATATTGGGATCGCGCTGGAAGTATCCCGTGGCTGGGTTTTCCCAGATACGACCGGATGACGTCAGCATTTCGTAAACCAGCTTGTCCCAGGGCTTGTTTTCGGCCAGCGATTGCTTGATCCACTGCCGGTACGGCTCGCCACGGACGTTTCCGTTCAAGTTGTCGGTGTATCGCAGAACGTCAGCCCAATAGTTGAAGAAGTTGCCGGCATAGGCAGGGCTATTCAGCAGTTCGTCGATCAATTCCGCTCGCTTGTTCGCAGAATTGTTATTGCGGAATTTCTTCACATTCTGATACGACGGAATCGTGCCCGTGACATCGAGGTAGACTCGCCGCAGGAACTGTTCATCGGGCGTCTTGGGAAGCGGAGTGACGTTGAACTGCTTGTAGTTCGCCTGGATCAGCTTGTCGATCTCGGCCGCCGACTTCAGGGCTTCTTTCAGCTTCGCTGGGGAGACCTCTTTAGAACTCACGGTAAACCGCGGGGTCGGGTCTTCCGGCTTCTTGGCATTTGACGCCGACTTTGGCGGTGGCGTCGGTTGCAGTTCCGCGACCTTGTCCTGATCCGCTTTCGCTTCCTTGATCTTCTTCAGCTTCTGATACGCAGCCGCTCGGCCTTTGTAGGCATTCGCGAGTTTGGAATCGGATTCGATGGCCTTCGTGAAGTCGGCGACGGCTTCGTCCAGATTCTTGCGGTTCGTTTGAGCGTAGCCTCGCAGGCAATATGCCGCAGCGAAGCCTTCCTTCAATTTGATGGCCTGGTCCAGGTCATCCATCGCCAGGTCATATTTCTTTTGATCGACACTCAGCATGGCTCGGTGGTAGTAGGCTCGAGCGAATGACGGATTCGATTTGATCAACCCGTCGAGTTCCGAGACCATCTTGGGGAGGTTGCGAGCCATGCCGTACAAGCAGGCGCGATCGCAAATGGCGTCGGCAAAATCGGGCTTGGTGCTGATGGCCTTGTCCAGATCTTCCAGGGCTTTCGGCAACTCACCCTTGGCCGCTGAGGCAGCCGCGCGACGCTGGTAAGCGACGGCCAACTTGGACTGCAGTTCAATCGCTTTGGTTTGATCCTTGATCGCCTGATCGAAATTGTTTTTGTAGAAGTAGGCCAGGCCACGCGTGCTATAGCCTTCGGCAAAAGCTTCTTTGGACCGGATCGCGGCGTCAGCACTGCCGATCGCCTTGTCGTACTGTCCACGTCCGATATACGCCAACGCGCGGTTGTTATGCGCTTCGAAGTGATCGCCCTTTTCGAGCAATGCGAACCACGCATTGTCGATCGCGGGGAGGAACTTGTCCTTGCGATAGTACGAGACCGACAGGTTGGAGTAGGCGTCGGCGCGAATATCACGCGTCGTGAGATCGCTGGAAGGCTTGGAGCTGGCCTTCGTCAGATCTTTGATGGCGGCGTCGTAGTCGCCCTTTCCGTTCAGGGCGATTCCACGCATCAGCAGCGCGATCACGTTTTCAGCATCGCCGTTCAGAATCGCCGTGGTCTCGGCGATGACGGCATCCCATTCGCCCTTTTCGAGTTTCGTGCGGCCGCCGGGGACCACCGCTTCGATCCGTGGTTCTTTTTCCGATTTCGGCTGTGGCGGCGGAGCATCTGCCGCAGAGGCCATCGAGCCCAGACAGCACGTCAACGCCGTTACGAAACAGAAGAGAGAAAACCGATTTCCGCAGACCAATCCCGTCGCGATGCGAATCACGTTGACGATCCTTCGAAATGCCGAGCGGTCGAGAGACAAGAGGAGTCTTTCACGAGAAGTTGATTCTCAAGGAACCTTTGATGCTACGGTCCGCCAACGACACTGTCGAGGATAGAAACCGAAGTGACCTGCAGTTCCTCAAATCTTCATGGTGAGTCAGCCGATGGCGACTTGTTCGCGTGATGCGCGATTCGCCTTCACGCTCCACACACGCATTTCACACTGCTCCTCTTCTCAGTCGCGCCGTGTGAGATGTCGCGGCAGGGAAAGTTGTTAATTGCCGCATACGCTCCTCGGTTGGTGCCACAGGAAGCTGCGAATGTTAAAAAGTGAAGAGCGGACATGTTCGATTTCTGCACAGCATCGTCTCTGCCTGGCTGGGCCATTATGTGGGGAACGGCGCTGACGATTTATGTGGGATTGAAAGGGTTGAGTTGGATTAACGTGCGGGTGGAGGCTCCGGCTTGGAGGCATGTGGCCTATCTGCTGGGCTGGCCTGGGATGGATGCGGCGCGCTTTCTGGCGGGGCACACTTCGAGACCGTCGGCGAGCGAGTGGCTATTTGCGTCTTTCAAGATGGCGTTGGGGATCGTACTGATCTGGGCAGTGGTTCCGTTGATTCATGGAACCGATCTGATTGCAGGTTGGGTCGGGATGATCGGCATCGCGTTCATCCTGCATTTTGGATTGTTTCATTTGTTGTCCTGCTGGTGGAGACGCCTTGGTGTGGCGGCCATTCCGATTATGGACTGGCCGATCGCGTCAACGAGTCTGTCCGAGTTCTGGGGGCGGCGCTGGAACCTGGCGTTTCGAGATCTGACGCATCGTTTTCTGTTCGTCCCGCTGGTGCGACGGATGGGAGCCGTGGGGGCGTTATTGACGGGGTTTCTGATCAGCGGGTTGATCCATGACTTGGTGATTTCGATTCCCGCCTGCGGAGGGTGGGGAGGTCCGACTGGCTTCTTCGTGTTACAGGGACTGGGGATACTGCTGGAGCGGTCGACGCTGGGTCGAAAGGTCGGCTTGGGGAGTGGTGCTGCGGGCTTCGTTTATTGCCTGTGCGTGATCCTGTTGCCCAGTCCGCTGTTGTTTCATCGGCCGTTTGTGGAACGAGTTATCCTGCCATTTCTGGCAGTGATCGGAGCGAGATCATGACGTCACTCTCGACGGCGATATTTGGTGCGGGGGTTGGTCAACTGTGCGTGCTGGTCGCGTCGGCGATGGTTCCCGTTCGGTTGGACTGGCGACGAACCCTGGAGACGCTGCCACCGCTGGTGCGACAATTGTTCTGGGTCTACGGGGGTTATGTGGTGCTGTCGATCGTCAGCCTGGGAACGATCTGCCTGGTGAACTCGCAGGAGATCGCTTCGGGCAGCGTCCTGGCCCGGTCGTTCTGTGCGTATGCGATGCTATTCTGGGGTATCCGCCTCTCGCTGCAACCATTCTTACACGCCAAGCCGTTCCTGACGACGTGGTGGCTGGCTGCGGGCTACCACTTGTTGACCGTCTTCTTCATCAGCTTCACGCTGATTTTTGGTTGGGGCCTACTGCATCGGTAACGTGTGCAATGGGAATGACCGCGATCTCTTTAATCAACTTTTAGCTCATGTGCTCTGAATGGAAACGCAGAGTTACGAAAGCGACGACGCTCGATTACTTTTAATTTGCTTTCATTTTCTGGGGTGGGGAAGATGAAAAAAAGCGGTGCCAGGTCCTAGTGATGAGTAAAAGGAATTTCCCGTTGAACCCTCGATCATTATTCGCGCTCGCCATCCTGCTTACTGGTGTCATTGGTTCGTTGGTCTTTGCCGAAGAGCAGGCTGACGATCTGGCTCGGCTGCAGGGGACGTGGAAGGTTGTTGAATATGAACGTCAGGGAGTTCGCTCGGTCTCAAAGGTCGAGAAAACGTGGACTTTCGATCGCAAGGTGCTGTCGACACGATTGGGGAAGTTGCCGCCCATTGTTTTTGACATCGAGGTGAAAGCCAACTCGAACCCCAAAGAACTGATGATGACGATGCGCGGCACCGGGGGGCGGAGTCTGCCGGAACGGTCGGTCTACCGGTTTGTGGGCGAGACTTTGGAAGTTGTTAGCGATCAGAATCTGAACGTCCTTCCCAAATCATTTGAGACGAAGGGCAATTCGAAATCGACGATCCAGGTGTTGAAGAAAACGGGAAAGGGCGAGGCCCTGCCGCAGGAGGAAGTGATCTCGCACTCGAAGAATGCCGAGGCGGAGGCGGCGCTGTTGAAGTTCCAGACGGCGGTGCTGAAACACGAATCGCTGGAATCGATCGAGCCGTACGTGGCGGGTGGTAAGGCCAAGGAACTGTGGGATCTGCTACCTAACGTCGGGGCTCCACACGAAGCCATTGAGGCGGAGATGAAGCTGACGGGTGTCCGCGATATTCAGGCTGGCGAACGGCTTTACTATGCCAATGGAACCGAGAAAATTGTCGCCGCGGAGGGGCTGACAGACAACAAGATGCTGTTGATGCTGGTGCAGGGAGAACGCGAATTGGGATTCTATTTGATGATTCGCGAACAGAAGTCCTGGAAGGTGGATGTTACGAATCTGATCGGACTGCTGCGTGCCCCAGGAAGGCCTCTGTATCGCGGGATCCGTGAAGGGATGGAACTGGATCGGGCCAAGAAACTGCTGGATGACTATAAGAGCAGCGGCGCATTCCAATCGTTCAAGTTGGAGAGCGAATCGAAGACGGAGCTGACCGCTTCGTTGGTGGAGGGCGATCTCCAAATTCAGCTCAGATTCGAAGCCCCCGCCGGCAAGCTGACGAATGTCATCACTCGGAGTTCGCGGAAAGCCAAGTAGATGGGGCCGGAGTTTCCCGCGGGATTGAGAGGCGCGAGCTGAGATGGTGGATTTGAGAGCTGAGATTTCGATGTGTTCAATCAGTCGTCCGGTTTTCCGTCTTGTTCTTGTCGGGCGGCTTCGCGTTTGCGCTGTGCTTCCTCGTTGGCGGCGTCGATTTTCTTCAGGAACGCGTCACGGCTTTTTTGCTGGTCGAATGCTTGCTTCGTAGCGTCGTTCAGGTGACGCTGGCCTTGAATCGTGGAGTTCTGCAGGCTGTTCGTCCATCCGCGAATTTGCCGCGAGATGCTTTCGCATTGAGATTTGAAATCTGAGATTTGAGATTTGAGATTTCAAATTGGTGACTTCATCCATGCGTTCCATGACGCTCAACATCGATCGGACTTCGCCCGCTGAGCCTCGAGCGATATAGAGGAATTGCAACAGTTCATTGGTTGTTCCACGTTCGAAGCCTTCGGCGATGTTGTTAGAGATCGAGAGAGTGGCACGCTGAAGTTGATTGCACAGGTCTCCCTTGCCGCGAAACCAGGGCAGAGTGGTCCACTGAAACATCTTGGCGGCAGCGTCCGCGGCAGCTTGCCAGACTGGTAGATCTTCGAATCGTTCGTACTTCATCGTCGAAGCTGAGCCCTAAGGGTGTTTGAGTTTTCGGATCTCCGATTTGAGATTTCACCAGAATGCGGCCCGAAATTCGATCCCACTGAGTTCTCATTGCGACTGCGCACTACGACGTGAACTTCTCAAGAACTGCTGGCCTGAATTGAACGTGGAGGTATGATGGACGCGAAGACGAGGATCGACCCGTGGAAGAGATTGAAGGGAGAAAAAGAAGAGGGGGAAAAGGCTACGCATCGGATCAATTCGCACGAATGCGGGTGAGGACGCTCGATTACCAATTGAAATGGTCGACAGTCGCCCAGTAGAGTTGGGGCGGGGGAAATCGAATTTAAGAATCATCTGGAGGTGTTCAGATTCTCTCATCAGTGGTCTCTAAGATGGTGACTTGGGCAGCTGACTTCCGTCGTGTATCTGGGTTTACGCTATTTGGTTTTGCGAGGAGTGTTTGATCAGTCTCAGCGGTTTGTGAACGGAGTCCCGTCTCCTTGTTCGTGCGTTTCGACGGATTGCCATCCTTTGGCATCTAACTTGCCAGCCAATCTGGTGCGGCCTTGAATACGAATAACGATTAA
>CBIHQO010000177.1:0-9760 GCA_966211735.1 uncultured Schlesneria sp. | reverse complement strand
GACATCACCAGATTTCTGTCGATCAAGATGTTGTGGCCGGTGACTCCCCCCACGGTCCAGCCCTGAATCCCGTCGTTGTGAGCCCCATTGTCGAGATATCCGTAGTGATTGGTGATCGTATTCGCACGAATGATCGTGTTGCTGGACGTAAACTCGATGCCGTCATCGGTAAAGTAGTCGACAACGTTCCCTGTCAGCGTGACATAATCTCCTCCGGCTGCAATTCCGTTGCGCACATTGCGGATGACGTTGTTGCTGATCGTGCAGACGCTGCCCGTGTAATAAATGGCCCGGCAAACAGACTGGTCCAACCAGTCCTGCGGAGACCAAGCCGTCACGTCGGCCTGCGAATACAGTGTGTTCTTGTCAAAGACAACGCCGTTGGTGTCTGTAAAGGTGGCGAGTGTGAACCATTTTGAAATGACTTGACCCGGTGCTAAGGTGGGTGGCACAAACGTTAAGCCACGAAACGTCCAGTTCGCAGCATTTCTCAGCGTCAACTGGTTCACCACCGGAGTGTGATTCGGCAGCGCCTGGACTGTGATTGGCGACGTATTTTTGAACTGGCCGATGTAGGGGTTGATGTTGACGGATCCGTGGTTTCCACTGAGCAAGTAAATCACGTCTCCGGCGTGAACGATGCCCTTCGTCGAATCTTCACCGTTGATTAATTTCTTCCCCACGACTTCAGCAAAAGTGTGCCACGGCCTTGCGCTGGAACCATCACCGTCCATACTTCCGTTGATGGGATCGACATAGAACACACTGGGCGCAGTGAGTGCAGGACCAAGAGTAATGTCGACTCGAATCACTCCCGATGGTGTTCCGGCGAACGCTGAACACACAGTAGACAAGAAGATGGCCATCGCTGCGAATGCTGGTCGAGTTTCGTAGGTCACTGTGCCCTCGCTTTTGTCTAGAGATGGAATGGAGAGATCGGATCGTGTTGATCGCCCCGCCTGCCGTCTCGCGGCAATGAGCAATCAAGAGCACTGGTGACGCACAGGCGATCCGGCAGACCTCCGGATTCGCAGATGATCATTCAAAAGAGGCGACTTCGTCTTGAAACGCGTGAGGAGAGAAGTTGTCTTCTGCCATCCGAGGCAGCCGGTTGGCCCGGAACAGAGCGAGAGGTTGTGGCAAAGAAATGCCGAGGTGAAAGATTCGTTGCTCCTGACAATCTACTTCAGAAAAGCATCAGGTCAACGTCGTGATTCGAGCTTTTTCGGGACTCCGTAGAAAGCGTTGCCGAAAGGATTCAACCGGCATGTATGGAATCGATTGGGATGCCATCATTCACAGTGTTTTGGCCAGAATCCTCTCAAGCGACTTGGATAATTCTTAGCGCTGCGTGCGATCTGATGAAGTCTGCAGTACCTGCTGACATCGTCGGTTCAGGTACTGAACCAGCACGGCGGCATGGGCCCAGCCTTCGTCGGCGTGACCGATGTTGCCGTTGTCGCTGACGTCATGAAAATATTGAGGGATCCCCGTCAACGCATTCTCGATGAATGTGAGAATCAGCTGCGGGTCGACTCGATGTTCCAGCATCCACTCATAGGAAACGCGATAGATCTTCTCGCGAGCTTCAACAAGCTTGAGAATTTTATCGCCATACTGATGACCTCGTGGCTTACCACCGCGTTTGGCCCCTTGTCCCTGAAAAAAGCGCGGCGCGATCTTGCCATTGATCAGCTTCATGCCTTGCCAGATTCCTTCTACGGAATCGCTGCAGGTGCCCGCCATTCTGGGAACCGGAATTCCGCCGTGTGGCCACATCGGACTGAGTGTGCAATATGGCGGATCGGCATAGCTGCTGACATCATGCAATAGCGCACCGGCGGCAATTTCATGGCGAAGCCGCCAAGGCAAGAACAGGCACGGCGAAAACGGGCGTTGGTGATTCATCTTCTGATTGGCCCCCAATTCATTCGCTGGCCAGACATCAGAAGATGTCATTCGGTTCACTAAATCAACAACTTTGCAAGATTGTCACCGATGACGATTCCAAGTCACCGCCAACGGTGCGGCCGCCAGCGGGCTGATCGCCAGAGACGCCACGCCGATCAAGAGGACCACAGCCGAAAGAGGAATGTGCGACCGAAGCGATTCTGTGATGATCACGGCACTTAGGGCCATCCAGAGACTCGCTCCTAAAATCATGAACTGCGGACTGATCAGCGAATTCTTGCGAGCGGCGACCACAAGATAGATCGAGATTGCGCCTGCCGCGATTCCGGTCACAACCATCAGTCCTCCCAACACCCACGCTCGCGACTGGTAGTCCAGCAGTTTCGACGACAGCATGACTGCGACATAGCAAGCAAACACCACACAGGCAGTTTTGACCCATAGTGAACTATGTCCCGTGAGACTCAGCGAGGCGATCACGGAATTCGCGATCCAGGCACCAAGGAGTGTGAGGGGCAGATACCACCAGCGCAAGTCTCGAAAAACCTGTGAATTCATCAGGTCGCCAGAGAACCACTGAATACTGGCAGCGACGCCAAAGGCCACGGCCCAGATGAACCACGAGTACAGCACCGACTTCGCCAGCACTTTCAATGTCGTTGTCGAGAGGTCTCGATCGGTCAGCGGACGTGTTCCTAGAAAACTCCCCATTTCATAACTGGAGTCGGTGGGGCCCATATTACCGACCAAGATCCCACCCAGCATCCCGATTGCGGATAGGATTCCCCCGCCAGCAACCAGCGCTTCCATCATGTCCGCTGGCTTGCGACTGAAAACAATCCACGCGGCCAATCCGAACAATAAACCGCACGAGACGACAGCAGGCAGAACCCAGCCCTTCTTAGTCCATTCGCACCAGAAGTGAGCTTCCTGCGGGGTCGCGAAGCGGAGATCTGTATCGGCGCGAGTCTCGAATGTCCAATTGAAAAGGCCATCAAGCCACAACCAGGCCCCGTCGGCGCCCAAGACGTCGCCACGGCGACTGCGAGTCACCCCGGCAACCGCCACGAAATAGGACGCGGCCGCGAATAAAAGCATCGTGATTGCTTCGAGTGGACTCACGCTTGACCAGGCATGCGTTGGCAACGCGAAGATCAGCCCCCAACGCGACTTATACCACAGACCAATAATCGTGCCTCCAATCGCGACGCAGAAGGGGAGATAGATCGATCCTTGTGCGTACCAGAGCGCCGCCAGGATCATGGCCAGGGAAACGGCCGAGAGAAACGCCGGCCCCCAGATCGGCCAATGAAGTCCAAAGAGCCAATTCAACGCCAGCGCGCTGAGGATCGACTCCAGGAACATCAAGATCACGGAGGGGATCATTTTCCAGGCGACCAACGTCGAAGTGGGAATCGGCAGCACGTAACTGCGAGACGTCAGGTCGATCGAGGCAAAAATGGCAACGGCAAACAACAGTGGCTGAAACTGGATCAACACCAATTGCATTGTAATCAAGCCGGGCCCATCAAGATCCAAAGGACCATCCATCCGCAATAGGGTGAGGAACAACAGCGACAGCAGATTGGCCCCCAGCACGGCCAGCAGCATCTGCCATCGACCCCGTCGCAGCAATTCCCACGTCATGGCATACGGAATAGAACGCATGATTGAATCTCCTAGTCTTGTAACCAACCTCGCCAAGAGATTGCGTCTTCATCAAACTCGATGACACTTCGTCTTGGCAACATGAAACATGACGCGGAAAGAGAGACACGGCACACGGAGTGTGCCTACGACATTGGCTACCCTTGAATCCGAGAGACAAAGATTTCGTCGAGCGTCAACGAGGAATCATCGACGATCGTGGCCCCCAGCGATTCGGCCGCGTGACGCAACTGGCCGCTTTCACCGCTGCAGACGTACGTCCACTCGGCCCCTTGTCCTGCAAACGAAATCGCTCCCACCAGTGCCGGCGGTTGATCGACCGATTGCCCAAACCTCAGTGTCAACCGGCGATGCTGGTCTTTAATCTCATCCATCGCCGCCGACAGCATGATCCGCCCGTGGTGAATGATCGCGACGCGATCGGCCACACGTTCCACTTCGTCCAGCAGATGCGATGAAAACAACACCGTTCTGCCTTCGTCCGCAATCGTTCGGATGATCGCTCCCAGGATGTCACGACGAACCACCGGATCGAGTCCCGATGAGGGTTCATCGAGCACCAAGAGTTCTGGCCGATGAGCCAGTGCGACCAATAACCCGGCTCGGGCTCGCTGACCTCGCGACAAGTTCTTTACATAGGCCTTGGGATCCAGGTCGAAGGCGTCCCGCAGTTCCTCGGCAAACTTCTCATCCCAGTTGGGGAAGAAAGCCTGCGTGTACCGCATCAACTCACCGATTCGCATCCAGTCCGGCAAGTCGCGATCTTCGGAAAGATAGCCGATGCGCCCCAGCGTCCCGACCGGATTGACGACCGGATCAAGGCCAAACACCTGGACGCTGCCATGCTGAGCCTTCAGCAAACCAAGAATGTGCCGGATCAACGTCGTCTTTCCGGCGCCGTTGCCACCAATCAGCCCGAAGACACCGCCCCGCGGCACGGTCAGCGACACATCATCCAAGGCGGTTTTGGCACCGAATTGGCGAGTGACTCGACGAATGTCGATGACGGGGGGAGCCGCCGAAGGAAAGGGATCGTCCATCGTAGTTACTCCTTGGTGAGGGCAGGTTGCAGCGCGATATGACGCTGTTCGACAAGTTTCAAAACATCTTCTAGATCAATGTTCATCTGCAATGCTTCGGCAACGAGGCCGTCGATCCGCTCGGTCAAGATCTTGACCCGCTCGCGGCGGGCCAGTGGTGACCCCTGGTCCGTGACATACGTGCCGGCCGTGCGCCGCTTCTCCACAATCCCTGCAACTTCCAGCTCACGGTAAGCACGGGCCACCGTGTTAGGGTTGATCAGCAGTTGATTCGCCAGCACGCGAATCGGCGGCAGTTCTTCGCCCGCCGCCAGACGGCCTGCAGCGACCAGATACTTGATCTGATTGACCACCTGCAGATAAATCGGCACGCCGTCGTTCGTAGAGATATGAATGAGCACGATTCGACCTCGAAGGGGACAGAATCAGGTGTAGGGTGTGTGCAGGCTTCGGGACACACCATGGTTCACATCAGCCGGCAGGGTGGGTTCCGAAGACTGCACGCACCCTACTTGCCGCCAAGACATTTGTATTAACTCAATAATACAATTTGGCGAACTGGCGTCAAGCAGATTCTCGCCAGATTTTTTAATTCGCGAGCCGAGCGACAAAGCCGGGATCGATTTCGGACAGCACTCCCCCACACGACGAGGCTGCGAGCGAATCCGTTAAGCAGCGTTCTCGCGCCGCAAGAAGGAAGCCGACGAACGTGACGCCATGATTGCCCTTGCGTTCCGATGGACAAGGCGCGCGGATTCGCGGTTGGCTTTCTTCTCGCGGGTCGAGAAGGCGACATAACGGCAAAGTCCATCGCGAGAGACAAACTTCGCATCGGCAGATATCATTCTGGTTCTGCCAATGCTTCTTTGTGACTAAGGAAATACTGTCCATGGTTCGAATGATTCTTGCGGCGATGATGATCGCCGCGTGTTGCCAAGTCGGATTATCGCAAGAGAAAACCAGGCCCAAGCCGATCAAAGCCCTGCTGATCACTGGCGGCTGCTGTCACGACTACGCGAAACAAAAAGAGATCCTGAAACGAGGAATCGAATCTCGCGTCCTGGTCGAAGTGACTTTGGTTCATTCGACCAATACGGGGACCAGTGCCCGATTCGACATGTATGACAATCCCGACTGGGCCAAAGGTTACGATGTCGTCATTCACGACGAATGCTCGGCCGATGTGAAGGAGTTGCCTTACGTCGACAACATCCTGAACGCCCACAAAAGCGGCGTGGCGGCTGTGAATCTGCACTGTGCAATGCACTGTTATCGCACCGGCAAAGACGACTGGTTCCGCTTCGTCGGAATTCAATCGACCGGCCACGGTCCCCAAAAGCCCATCGATATCACCTTTCTCGATCGAGCTCACCCCGCCACCAAGGGGCTGGAAAACTGGACCACGATCAACGAAGAGCTTTACAACAACGTCAAAATCTTCGACACCGCCGTCCCGCTGGCTCGTGGTCGTCAGGATGTCGGCAATCGCGTGGATGACACCGTCGTTGCCTGGGCTAACCAGTTCGGCAAAGCTCGAGTGTTCAGCACGACCCTGGGACACAACAACGAAACCGTTGGGGATCCCCGGTATCTGGAACTGGTGACTCGCGGACTGCTCTGGTCCGTCGACAAGCTGACCCCCGAGTACCAGCAGCCGTTCTTCGTCCCGAAAAAAGAACTGGTCCCGGTCAACCTGGCTCGCGGCAAGAAAGCCACCGCATCCGCCTCGCAAGATGGTCATCCTCCGGAACACGCCGTCGATGGCAACGAAGAGACTCGCTGGTGTTCTCCCGACGCCAGTGCCGGACAATGGTGGCAGGTCGACTTGGGAGAACCGCAAGAACTGACTGGCTGCCGAATCGTCTGGGAGCAGGATGACACGAACTATCGCTACAAGGTGGAAGGATCTGCCGATGGCCAGACTTGGACAATGCTCTCAGACCAGACCAAGACCGACTTGAAAGACCAATCGCAGACGCTGAAATTTTCCGCAGCGGGCACGCGTTACCTTCGCCTGTCGATTACTGGCGTGGTCGCTGGTCGTTGGGGCAGTTTCTTCGAATTCGAAGCGCACGGCACCAAGACCGAAGAACGCGTCGTCACGAACAGCGACACCTACAAGCCACGCGCCGTCAAAGGCAATGGCCTGGCCGGGATCAAAGCCCCTGCGGGATTTGAAGTGACACTGTTCGCCGAGCCCCCCGCCGTCAACTATCCCGTCTGCCTCGCGACATCACCCGACGGAACGGTGTATGTGGGCATCGACGAGAACGGATCGCTCGACAAGAAGCCCGGACGAGGCCGCATTGTTCGCTGCCGCGACAACGATGGCGACGGCAAGGCCGATGAATTCATCGACTTCGCCAAGATCGACAGCCCACGCGGCATCATTGTTTTGCCGGGCGAGCCGATCAATGACAAATCGTCCAAGACATCGCTGATCGTCCTGCATCCGCCACACCTGTCGATCTATCACGACGACACCGGCGATGGCGTTACCGATCGGTCCGAGATCCTGGTCAAAGACATCGGATTTGATCTGAACTTTCGCGGGGCCGACCACACCACCAACGGCATCCAGTTGGGGATCGATGGCTGGATCTATGTCGCCGTGGGCGACTATGGTTTCATCAAAGCCACCGGCAAAGACGGCCGCGAAGTGCAGATGAAGGGAGGCGGGATCGCTCGCGTGCGACAGGACGGCAGCGAGTTGGAGTTGGTCTCGCGCGGCCAGCGCAACATTTATGATGTCGCCGTCAGTCCGCTGATGGATCTGTTCACGCGAGACAATACCAATGACGGCGGCGGTTGGAACGTCCGACTCAGTTACGTTCCGCATGGCGCTCAAATGGGCTACCCATCACTGTTCATCAACTTCCCCGACGAGATCGTGCAGCCTTTGGCCGACTATGGAGGAGGCTCGCCCTGTGGTTCGATGTTCATCGACGAGCCGACTTTGCCCGGTGAACTCGGTCACGGCCTTTACACATGCGACTGGGGCCGCAGCGTGATCTACCGACATCCTCTTACGCCCAGTGGTGCCGGATTCACCGCCGACCAGCAGTCCTTCATCGAAGTGCCGCGTCCAACGGACATGGACGTGGATGCGAACGGCAGCATCTACATCAGCAGTTGGAAGGATGGCGGCTTCAACTTCAGTAATCCCAACGTCGGCTACGTCGTGAAAGCGAAGCCTCCTCTCGGCAACAGCGACACAGCGACGGCGTTGAAGTCGTTGGCAAAATCCAGCGACGCCGACCTGCTGAAGTTGCTAACTTCGCCCAGCCACACAGTTCGTCTGCAGACTCAACATGAAATCCTGCGACGTGGCGACAAAGCAGAACTGGCCGGCGGTCTCGAAAAGATCGCCGCCTCGGACACCAGCTTACCGGTTCGAGTCGCCGCGATCTTCACGCTCAAGCAACTCCGTGGCGAGAAATCGCATGAGCGTCTCCTGGCCCTCATGACAGACGTAACCTTGCGAGAGCACATTCTGCGAGCGGTCGCGGATCGTGAAACGCAACTGACTCAAACACCAATCGCTCCTTACGTTGGCGCGTTGAAGGACACCAGCCCCCGCGTCCGCATGCAGGCCGCACGAGGTCTGGGCCGATTCCGCCTTGTTGCCGAATCGAAGTCTGAGGCGGGCCAGCGCGTGCAGCAAAGTCTTGGCAACCTCGTCCCATTGACCGCCGATCGTGATCCCCTCGTGGCGCACATCGCTGTCGATAGCCTCGTGCGATTGAACGCAGGACAGGTCTGCCTGGCGGCTCTCGAGGCATCTTCGCTGGAGGAACGTGCGGGTGCGGCAACAGTGCTGAAGCACTTACACGATCCCACGGTCGTCACGGGCCTGCTGAACTGGCTGAAGAAGACGCCGCAAGCACAGACAGCGGATTACGCCAAGACTCGACTGATGGTGCTGCATGCTTTCTGCCGTCTTCACGACCGCGAAGCGGATTACACCGGTGACTGGTGGGGCACACGGCCCGACACCAGTGGCCCTTACTACAAGCACGTGCCGTGGTCTGAATCCGAACGGATCGCCGCCGCGCTGCGTCACGAACTTGCCGAAGGCGATGCCGCCATCGTCAAGCTGCTGTTGCCGCAACTTCGCAAGCACAAACTCGATTTCCCCGGCGTGCAGGAAAAAATTGTCGCACTGGCAAACGCCGACCGCGAGTTTTTCCCGATCGCCGTCGACCTCGTCAGCGTCGGCTCATCGAAGTTGACAATCGATGCAGCCCATCTGCTGGAGGTCGCCGCCACGATCAACCCCGCTGCAGTGGAACTGCGAACGAAAGCCTTGCGGGGTCTGCAGCGTCGCGTTGATGACGCGGCTCTGTTCGACATCGTCTTTCGCAGCTTTGCCGCCGTCTCAGAGCAGGACCAGCAGGGAGATGTCGGAGCGGCGTGGAATGAATTTGTTCGCGAACCGAAACACTACAAACTTGTGAATGCCTTGGCGTCGCAAACCGAATCGACCGATCCGGCCACGCGTGAATTGGCGTACGCCGCGCTCGTCTTCGTGACGGAAAGTCCTCAAGGCCCGAAAGACGCTCGCGATGCCGCGATGCGCGTCGTCGAACGAGCCTGGAGCGATCCCGAAACGGCGATCAGTGTTCTCCGAGCGATCGGTCGTTCGCGTCAGGAATCGCAGATCCTGCAGATTCAACAGCAACTAAAGTCGGATCGGTCCGACGTGAAGTCGGCCGCTCAGTACGCGGTGGCTCGCCTGGAACTCGACAAAGAGCCTCCAATCGATCCGAAGAAGCCACTGATCGCATCTCTCGCTTATGACGAAGTCGTCAAGCAGACCGAGCCGCTGAAGGGCGATGCCAAATATGGACAGCGTCTCTTCAGCCGCCAAGGCTGCGTGGCATGCCACACTGTCTCGCAAAGCGAACCAATTAAGGGTCCGCTGCTGCAGGACATTACCAAGCGCTATAAGCGGACGGAGTTGATCGAATCGATCGTCAAACCAAGCGCGAAGATCGCTCAAGGGTTCGAAGCTCAATTCTTCGCCACCAATGACGGCAAAGTCTACGAAGGCTTCGTCGTGCGAGAATCAGGCGAAGAAATCGAATTGCGCAACGTTGCCGGAATTTCGATCGTCCTGAAAAAGGACGACATCGAAGAAC
>CBIHQO010000176.1:0-9769 GCA_966211735.1 uncultured Schlesneria sp. | reverse complement strand
CGTCGAATTCGACTTTGGCCGCAGGAGCTAATTTATCGAGAGAACGTTGGACAGCCTGCAGCGCGACTTTCAGCTCGGGCCTGGGCGCTTCATCCTCAGCCGTTCCGACAGCGACGTTGAACAAGACAGTTGCGATCGAGATGTACACACGTGATCTCATGGCAGATTCCTGATGATGAGCCCGTTTCGGTCTGACCTGATAATATTACCGTGCGGCACGATTAGTAAAGTCGAAATGTCTTAGGCATCTTTCAGTCAGATCTGGAGTTTTTTGAATGGAGCCGAATTCACCTCAGGCGAGTCCGCCGTTCGTATACGAAGATCTTTATATCGGTCAGCGGTTTACAAGCGGGACGCGTCTGGTCGAGCAGGACGAGATCATCGCCTTCGCCAAGCAGTTTGATCCGCAGCCATTCCACACCGACCCCGAAGCTGCGAAAGAAACGCTCTTCCAAGGATTGGTGGCCAGTGGTTGGCATACTGCGGCGATGACAATGCGGCTTCTCATCGATAGCGGTTTATCGATTGAAGGAGGAATGGTCGGAGCCGGGGGTGAATTGACGTGGCCACGGCCGACGCGACCTGGCTATGTCCTGCGGGTCGAGACCGAGGTCGTTGAATTGAGGCCGTCACGTTCGCGGCCCGATCGAGGTCTCGCGACGATTCGCAGTGAGACGAAGAACCAGGCGGGCGAGGTGCTACAGATCCTGTTTGCGAGACTAGTTGTCCCACGGCGAATGGAGCCTTCGCCGACGTGAATCTGACGCGGCAAATGAGCTGGCGACTGATTGATTCAGACTGACGACAGTTGCCCGAACACCTTAAGGCGGGTATCGTTCCGCGTCGGATAACGATGTGAAAGTGATGTTTTTCTCTGCAATTGAGGAGCAGTGGCGTGACGGAGCGAGTTGTCATCATCGGATCGGGCCCAGCCGGTTGGGCCGCCGCGATTTACGCCGCACGGGCAAATCTGGAACCGCTCGTTTTTGAAGGGGCACTCACTCAGGAAAACTACCAGCAGGGGACAATGCCGCTGGGTCAGTTAAACCTGACGACCGAGGTCGAGAACTATCCGGGATTTCCTCACGGAGATCTGATGGGATACCTTTCATCCGCCTTGCCTCCTGAGAGTTTATCAGCGGTGCCCGAGTTCGGGGATCCTGCTTTGACCGGGCCGCGATTGATGCACCTGATGCGTCAACAAGCCAAGAATTTTGGGACTCGAGTGATCACCGACGACATCGTTGAAGTCGATTTGTCGTCACGACCGTTCAAGCTGAAGTCGCTGGAAGGGACGCAAACCGAAGCGCATTCTCTGATCATTGCGACAGGGGCGCGCGCGAATTATCTCGGCCTCCCCTCCGAAGACAAATTCAAGAATTCGGGTGTCTCGGCTTGTGCTGTTTGTGATGGAGCGCTTCCGCGGTTTCGCAATAAGTCGCTGGTTGTTGTCGGCGGTGGCGATAGTGCCATGGAAGAAGCCAGCTACCTGACTAAGTTCGCCTCCACTGTCTATCTGGTGCATCGTCGCGGCGAGTTTCGAGCCAGCAAGATCATGGCACAGCGCGCTTTGGACAATCCAAAGATCACGGTGAAGTGGTTCACCGGCGTCGAAGAAGTGCTTGGTGACGAGAAGCAAGGTGTGACGGGTGTGCGACTCAAGGATCTAAAGAGCGGCGCCACGGAAGACTTGGCCGCCTCTGGAATGTTCTGCGCGATTGGGCATACGCCGAATACCAGCTTCTTGAATGGGCAGCTTCTGACCGATGACAAAGGTTACGTTATCTATACGAAGCCATTCCGAACGGATACCAGTGTCGAAGGAGTCTTCGCTGCAGGGGACGTTGCCGACAGCTACTATCGGCAGGCCATCACATCGTCCGGAACAGGTTGTATGGCGGCGCTGGATGCAGAACGCTGGCTGGGTGCTCAAGGCGTTCACTGACACTGGCGAATGCCGTCCATTGCTGTTGATTGCTAAGAAGTCATCACTCGTCTTTTGAACGGGAACATCAAGTCCATGCTGACCAAAGAAGGTTGTCTTGCGCGACGAACTCGGCTGTGGAATGCTGTTCCCGACGATTGCGAATGGTTGCTGATTGCTGATCCGAGGCATGTGCTCTATCTGTCAAACTTCCTCGTTCATCCGCTCACGTTTTCCGCTGGTGAACGAGCGTGGCTGCTGCTGGAACGCGACGGCGAAGCGACTTTGTTGGGCGATAACTTTACCCTGCGATCGCGCGCCGGCGAGCCATTCATTGACGACGAAGTCATGGTCAAGTGGTACGACCACCATCACTCGGTGATCAATCGCGATCACGCACTGCTGGTCGCATCGGAGTTGATTTCCAAGCGACTGGCCGACCGCAATGGTGCTGTCGAAGCGGAATGGCTGCCGATCGGTGCGTTCGAGGTCTTAGGACTCGATCACGAACGTCACTCCGTCCGCCGGGAAGCGGGTGATTCCGACAGCACCGGTGCGGTCGACCTCGGGACGACGCTACGTTCCTTGCGTCGGCAAAAGCATCCCGACGAGATTGCTCTGCTGAAGGAGTGCATGCGGGCTGGCGAAGCGGGAATGATTCGACTTCGCGAAATCATGCGTCCTGGAATCACCGAGTTCGAGATCTTCCGTGAAGTCCAGAATGCCGCTCTCGCAGCAGCGGGTCGTCCGGGCCTGATCTATGGGGACTTCCGAGCTGCCAATGCCGCGCATCCTAAAGTGGGTGGCTTGCCCACCGGGTATGCTCTTCAAGCAGGCGACATGTTCACCTTGGACTACTCGGTCGTCCTCGACGGCTATCGATCTGACTTCACGAATTGCTTGACAGTAGGCAAGCCGACCGAGGGGCAGCAACGGTTGTACGATTTGGTGTCCGCTGCTCAACGAAACGGAGAGACGGTGCTCAAGGCGGGCAACAAAGCCCGCGACGTGTTCCATGCGGTCAACAAACCGATTTTGGAGGCAGGTTTGGCTGACAAGTTCGCCCATCACGCCGGCCACGGCATCGGTTTGGCTCATCCGGAAGCTCCGATCCTGGTCCCCGAAAGCGACGACGTCCTGCTGGCGGGTGATGTCGTTACTCTCGAACCGGGACTGTACGTGGAAGGAGTCGGCGGCATCCGTATCGAGCATAACTATCTCATCACCGATGCTGGCTACGAACGCTTGAGCAATCACGTGATCTCGTTGACCTGACAGTCAGGTAAGCAGATACGTGTGGTCGGTCGGTTTGATTCCAGGATTGTGTCGATAGACTAAGGATTTCGTGGATGACTCAGGTGGATTGGAGCTATCACCGCAATGGGTGCAAAACCTGTGGCAAGACTGCGGCGTTCCTGGAAGAGCATCAAATTGGCATCACCGCGCAGGAAGACGCGCGCAAGACACCGCTCGTCGAAGCCGATGCCCTGAAACTGGTGGGGCAGGTCAACGATCTTTACGTCACTCGCGGGACGAAGGTGATTCATATCAACCTGAAATCGGAACGCCCCGACGACGAAACTCTGCTCGGGCTGCTTATTGGTCCCAGTGGCAAATTGCGAGCCCCCACGTTGAAGATCGGCAAAACGATGATCGTTGGATTCGATCAGGCCACCTACGAAAAAGTGGTGGGGTGATTGAGTTCTTCTGGCCCGCCTGGTGTGCGAAGGAAGCGACAGATTTCGCTTCAGGGAACTGTGGATGTTCGAGCACCATTCGATGGCTTTTGGCTTAGAATGGGTCATTGTGGACAAATCGGGTTCCCAATTGCTGCGCGATCCCTGATCCGCTAGCATCTGGCGACCTGCGTGTTTGACCCCCGAATGACGTCGCATGTCTCCATGTCCTGTTCGTATTTGCGGAAACCGTCATCGTGGCATTTCTCAAAGTCACTAAGGGACCATCAGCCGGGCAGGTCATTCCGTTGCTTGCCGATGGGACAATCCTGGGGCGTCATCCTTCGTCGCAAGTCGTGCTGGACGATGGTGCCGTAAGTCGCCATCACGCCCAACTTGTCGGAGAAGGCGATACCTTCTTTATCGAAGATCTCCGCAGCCGGAATGGTACCGAAGTCAATGGTGTCCGGATCTCGGCCAAGACCGAATTGAGCGACGGCGATGCGATTCGAATCTGCGACCATACGTTTCAGTTTTTGACGCAGATCGATCGCGAGCCGCTCGTGAGCCGCAAGAAAGTTTTCATCGGGAGCAACTCTGCTCCCGCGGGTACGGGCACGATCGACGATGCGGACGATGATCAAAAGCCAACGGGCCCGCAACATCTTGTTCCAGGCAGTCAACCGGAAGGGTCTTCCGTCCTGTCCGCTTTGGAAGCCAGTTCGACGGGGCGTGGACTTCGGCTGAACGTGCGACCCGAAGTCAAGCTGCGGGCGATTCTCGAAATCAGCTCGGCGCTGGGGCGGGTCCTGGATCTGGAACAGGTCCTCTCGGTCACTCTGAAGTCGCTATTCAAGATTTTCAATCAGGCCGATGCGGGATTTGTGTTGCTGAAAGATCCCGACACTAACCGGTTGAAGGTCCACGCGTCGCAATGTCTGGGCGCGAATGATGAAGAAGATGTTCCGATCAGCATGACCGTGGTTCGTCAGGCGATGGATCAGACGCAGGCCATTCTCAGCGCCGACGTGATGGGGGATCGTCGCTTCCGCAGCAGCGAAAGCTTGACCGATCTCAGATTGCGATCATTGATGTGCGCTCCGTTGCTGGGGACTGACGGGTCAGCACTGGGAGTCATCCAGCTCAGCACATTTGAGGCCTCAAATCCCTTCACGTATGATGACCTGGACTTGCTCGTCAACGTCACCGCACAGGCTGCGTTGGCCGTCGAGTATGCGACATTGCATGACACGATCGTGCGGCAACGCGAAGTGGAACGCGACATGGCGTTTGCCGCGCAGGTTCAGCAGGGCTTTCTGCCCAGCGTCTCACCGCTGATCGAAGGGTTCAGGTTTGCCGACTACTACAAATCGGCATTTGATGTTGGTGGTGATTACTTTGACTATGTACGGTTGCCCGACGGACGCCTCGCGATGGCGATTGGGGACGTTGCCGGCAAGGGAGTGTCCGCGGCGCTGTTGATGGCTCGATTGCACGCTTCGGCTCGCTATCATCTGCTCAGCGCGACTTCACCCGGTTTGGCGATGACTGAGTTGAATGCCGAGATCAGCGGCAGTGGTCTTGGCTTCCGCTTGATCACGCTAGTCTTCGCGGTCGTCGACCCGAAATCGAAATCAGTCTGTATTGCCAACGCAGGACACCTACCGCCGATTCATCGTGCCGCCGACGGTCAGGTCACGCGGGTCGGGATGGATGCTTCGGGCTTGCCGTTGGGAGTGCTTCCTGACCAAAAGTTTAACGAGATGACTCTGTCGCTGGTCCCCGGCCAATCACTGGTGTTTTACACCGATGGGATCACCGAGGCGATGGACGCCAAGGAAGAGATGTACGGTAAAGCTCGTCTTCAAAAAGCGGTGGCAGCTTCCACGGGCGATATCGATACAATGGTGAAAGAGTTGGTCGAGTCCGTCGAAGAATTCTGTGGTTCCTCGTCGCAACGAGACGACATCTGTGTCACTGCCGTGCAGTGTGTCTCGTAATTAAGAGGTCTCGGTGTCGCTCGATAGTCGTCAAGTGCTTGGTGAAGGCGGCCACGTCGCGCGTCGATTGGGAACCTACGAATCACGCCCCCAGCAACTCGAGATGGCGGATGCGGTCGCGCATGCCATTGATGCGGGTGAGCATCTCGTCGTGGAAGCGGGAACCGGTACGGGGAAAAGTTTCGCTTACCTGGTCCCTGCGATCCTGGCTGCCACGGCGGGACAGGGTGGCAATGGCCCTCGCCGCAAAGTCGTCATTTCGACGCATACGATCAGTCTACAGGAACAGCTCATCGCGAAGGATATCCCGTTCCTGAATGCGGTGCTGCCCGTCGAATTCTCTGCGGTGTTGGTGAAAGGGCGATCCAACTATGTCAGCCTGCGTCGACTAAAGGGAGCAGTCGATCGGTCGAATGCCCTGTTCGCACAGCCCGAAGAAATGCAGCAGTTGACCCAACTGGTCGAATGGTCGCGGCACACGGGTGATGGAAGTCTATCGGACATCAATTTCAAGCCGGTGTCGAGTGTCTGGGACGAGGTGAAGAGCGAACACGGCAACTGCCTCGGCAAGTCGTGTCCCACGTACAACGATTGCCTGTACTACCGCGCGCGGCGGCGCATCTGGAACGCGGATCTGCTGGTCGTCAATCACGCGTTGTTCTTCGCGGATCTGGCTCTTCGTCGCGAAGGAGCCAGCGTCCTGCCCGACTATGATGCCGTCGTTTTCGATGAAGCGCACACGCTTGAGCAAGTCGCAGCCGACCACCTGGGGCTGTCGGTGACGGGCGGACAAGTCGAATACCTATTGAATCGCCTCTACAACGATCGCACGCAAAAGGGACTACTGACGAAGTTGCCGCTGACTGATATGGAGTCGTACAAGGCGAAATCGGCAGCGGAACAACTCGTGGATCGCGTCCGGTTTGCCAATCGCGATTTATTCGCTTCGCTCAGCGAATGGCGGCAACAGTTAGGCTCCAAGAACGGTCGCCTTCGTCGGCCGCCGGACGTCACCAACGATGTCTCGCCATCGCTGAAGGAGTTGGCAGCGAGAATTATGGAGTTGGCGAAAGCGATCGAGCGCGACGAGGCTCGCATTGAATACACGGCTGCTGCGGATCGATGCTCGGGACTCGCGAATTCACTCAACTCCTGGATGCAGCAGGCCGAACGAGATTCGGTCTATTGGATTGAATCGACTGGCCCGCAACATCAGCAGCGATTGCGCCTGGTTTCTGCGCCTGTCGACGTGGCACCGGTCTTGCGAGATGAACTGTTTGGTAAGATTAGAACCGTAATCCTGACAAGTGCGACTCTCGCTGTCGGTCGTCAAAGTTTTGACTTCATCCGCCAGCGACTTGGTCTGACGAAAGCGAAGGAACTGAAGCTTGGCAGTCCTTTCAACTATGCCGAGCAGATGAAGCTGTTTCTGCCCGAGGCAATGCCGGACCCGACAGAAGCACCCGCCGAGTACCTCAACGCAGTCTGCCGGCAGATCCAGCACTATGTGACCGAGACACAGGGTCACGCCTTCGTGCTGTTTACCAGCTATCAAATGCTGCGCGACGTCGCTCGCCGAATGACCCCCTGGTTCGTCTCGAAGAATTTCGGCCTGTACGTGCAAGGGTCCGACATGCCACGCACGCAGTTGCTGGAAAAGTTCCGACAGGATCCCGCTGGAGTCCTGTTTGGTGCGGATAGCTTCTGGCAGGGAGTGGATGTTCCAGGGGATGCCCTGCAGAACGTGATCATTGCCAAGTTGCCTTTCAGCGTGCCCGACCATCCGTTACTCGAGGCGCGATTGGAAGCGATTCGAACAAGCGGCGGTAATCCGTTCTTCGACTATCAAGTTCCCGAAGCGATCATCAAGCTGAAGCAGGGGGTCGGGCGGTTGATCCGATCAAAAACGGATACCGGAATCGTGGCGATTCTCGATCCCCGCATTCGCACCAAGCGATATGGGCAACTATTTCTGGACAGCCTGCCCGAATGTCCCGTGTTCGGCAACGACGATTAATGCCAGTAGATGCGAATTGAATGACGCGTGCGCAAGAGGATGCCGTGGCCAGTAGTCGCCGAGCGATGTTGCAACTCAACATCGCGGTGGCACTATTTGGATTGGCTGGCCTGTTGGGAAAGGTGACGGCGGCCTCGGCATTGATGATTGTGATGGGACGCACCGTGTTCGGTACCGGAGCCTTTGCGGCCCTCTTCGCGACAGGCCTGTTGCCCCGTCCCGACAGTTCGTTTCGAACATTGCTGAAGCTCGCCTGGCCCGGCTGTTTGCTGGCGTTCCATTGGGTGACGTTCTATCAGTCGATTCGAACTTCGTCCGTAGCGATCGCGCTGCTGTCTTACTCAAGCTTCCCGGTGTTCGTCACCCTTGTCGAACCGATCCTTTTTCGCGAGCCACGACGCCGTGTTGATGCCGTGACCGCCATGCTGGTCCTGGTCGGGTTGGCCGTGTTGACACCGAATTTCGATCCTCACGATGCCGGCACGGTCGGCGTTGCCTGGGGAGTATTGTCGGGGATCAGCTTCGCGGCTGTGATCCTGATGAACCGCCATTTCGCCGCGGATCTACCGCCGGTGACGATCGCGGCGGGGCAAAATCTATTCGCCGCTCTCGCGATGCTGACGCTGCTGCCACTGTACTACGAGCCGTTGGAGATCCGCGATTGGCTGTTGCTCGTCTTGCTCGGCGTCGTCTTTACGGCACTCGCGCATTTCCTGTTCATTCAAAGCCTGATCAACATTCGGGTCCAACTGGCAAGCATCGTAAGCGCCATGGAATCGATCTACGGAGGTTTGTTCGCGTGGATGCTGCTTGGCGAACAGCCATCACTGCGGACTTTGTGTGGCGGGGCATTGATTCTGACCGCGGTTGTGATCGGAGCTTCAGCACATCCGCATCAGGTAAACGAGCCCTTGTAACTCAATGATTGCTCGGCAGGCCTTCGAACAGACTGCTGCCGACTCGGATAAGCGTGGCACCTTCTTCGATCCCAATCTCGAAATCGCCGCTCATTCCCATCGACAGGTCAGGCAACTTCAGGCGACCGCCGCATTCGTCGACCAACTGATCGCGCAGAAGACGGAGTGATCGAAATACTGCTCTGGTGGAATCAACGTCTTCGCTGAGGGGCGCCATTGTCATCAGTCCTTCAATGGCAATCGAGTCGAGTCGGCAGATCTCCGGCCACGCTGATTGGAACTCTGCGGGGTTGAAGCCGTCTTTTGATTTCTCGCCAGAGACATTGACCTCGAGAAGTACCCGAGGAAGCGTGGTAACGCTCGATTGCTGCTTCTTGGCTTCCTTATCGATGGCTTGCAGCAAGCGCACTGAATCGACGGAATGCAGTCGATTCACGACAGGCAGCAACAGATCGACTTTATTTCGCTGGAGATGCCCGATCATGTGCCAGCGAACTTCTGTGGGAAGATCCTGTGCGCGTGAGACAAGCTGCTGTGGTCGGCTTTCACCCAGATCAAGAACGCCCAGATCAATCAGGGCTCGCACCCATTCAAGTTCTGCATACTTGGTGACGGCAACCAGCGTTACTTCGTCAGGTGTGCGATCTGCACGGGCGCAGGCGGCGTCGATTCGCTCTCGAACGCGATTCAGATTGGACTGCAGTGTCGAAACCAGATTCGAAGCCATACCGGGCCATCATACAGCGCGGGGCGATCAGTCGAACAGGTAGCTGACCGATTCGTTGCGATGGATCCGCCGGATCGCTTCGCCCAGCAAGGGGGCGACGGAGACGACCCGAATGTTCGGCAGCATTTGCTCGGGTTTCAAAGGCAGACTATTTGTGACGACGATTTCGACGATCGGCGCTTCACCCAATCGCTTTGCAGCCTGACCGCAGAAGACTGCGTGAGTAGCACCAACATAGATGCGGCTGGCTCCGTGCTGATGGATCGTTTTCACGGCACCCGCCATCGATCCACCGGTGGTGATCATGTCATCAAAAATGATGCACGTTTTGCCGCCGATGGGCCCGCCGATCAAGTTTTCCTGGCGAGTCTCAAAGGCATTCGCGCGTCGCTTATCGACAATCGCAAAGCTGCCACCGAGATGGTCGACATGCTGCAACGATCGTTTGATGCTGCCTTCGTCGGGACTGACGATGACCAGGTTTTCTTTCGACAGGTTCAATGACCGG
>CBIHQO010000175.1:0-9794 GCA_966211735.1 uncultured Schlesneria sp. | reverse complement strand
CACCCTCGTGGGGGCCTTAAAACCACCTGCCTAAGAAACCCCAGTCGTTCTTGAAGCGATCGACAAACTAATAAAAGCCCAACACGACCCCGGTCGCCCGACATCCGAGTCTGCCATTCGAGTTAACATTGTCCATGCTTTGCTGAACCATAACGACTTTGTGACCATCCGATAGACTTCCGATCGTTTCACCGCGCCGGCGTCGCCCGCGCGTAAGGGGTGTCCCCGATCATGCCTAAGAACTGCCTTTCCAAGAACTGCTCCACCGGCGGCGTTCATCGTCGGACCTTCCTGGCTGATGTCGGTATGGGGTTCACCGGCCTGGCACTGGGAGCAATGCTGGCTCGCGATGGCGTCGTTCGCGCGGAGGCAACCGAAGAGTGGCAGCCACCGAACGGGCAACCTCACGTCACGCCCAAAGCGAAGAGCGTCGTCTGGCTGTTCATGAACGGCGGCGTGTCGCACATGGAAAGTTTCGACCCCAAGCCGGAGCTGACGCGATTCGCCGGCAAGTCGATCGGAGAAACCCCGTACAAGGATGCTCAGAATCCCGAGAAGCTGAAATTGGCCCGTGTGACCGTCGTTAACGATGCTAACGGCCAGCAACGCAACAAGCTCTATCCACTGCAGGTCGGCTTTCGGAAGTATGGTGAGAGTGGGATCGAACTCAGCGACTGGGTGCCACACGTCGGCAGTTGCATTGATGACATCGCCGTTGTCCGTTCGATGTTTACGACCGACGATAATCATGGGGCGCAAACGCAATTTCATTCTGGCCGACACATGCTGGATGGCGAATTCCCCACGCTGGGGGCCTGGGTCCACTATGGGTTGGGATCGCTCAATGACAACCTGCCGCAGTTCATTTCGATGGGCAGTCGCGAGTACTGGAATGCGAAAGACGGCCACTATCTGGGTCCCGCGCATGACGCCGTCCCCATTCGCGTCGACCCTGCCAATCCCTTGGATTTCGGCAAACCTGCGAAAGATCTCAGTCGCGACCAACAGCAAATTGCCTTCGATCTTGTCGGTCGCCTGAACCAGTTGAAGGCTGTCGAATATCCCAATGATCAAGCGCTGGCCGCGCGGATTAAGGCGTACGAACTGGCGTTTCGGATGCAGACTTCGGTCCCCGAAACGATGGCGTTCAGTTCTGAGACCAAGGCGACACAGGATCTGTACGGGTTGGACGACCCTGCCACTCGTGAGTTCGGGATGCAGATGCTCGCGACTCGACGATTCATCGAACGCGGTGTGCGATTCATTCAAGTTCAACATGGTGCCGGAGGGGCGGGTGCCTGGGACGCGCACGGCGGGCTAAAGGGAAACCATGAACGCAACTTCAAGGCCGTCGACAAGCCGATCGCCGGGTTGCTGAAAGATTTGAAACAGCGCGGATTGCTCGATTCCACAATCGTGTTGTTCGCCAGCGAATTTGGCCGCACACCGGGAACGCAAGGGGCCGATGGTCGCGACCACCATATCTATGGCTTCTCGGTCTGGATGGCGGGGGGCGGAATCAAAGGGGGAATCGCGCACGGCGTCACCGACGAAATCGGTTTCCACGCAGTGGAGAACCGCCACTACGTCACAGATATCCACGCGACCATCTTAAAGCAGATGGGGCTGGATTCACGCAGGCTGGAAGTGCCGGGTCGCAAGCGGCTGGATATCGATCACGGAAAAGTGATCGATGAAATTCTGGCCTGAACTCACGGTGTCAAATTGAAATCAATGACTTGAGCCTTTGACTTCCCTTCCACAGTCGCGGTCAGTCCCGACGATTCAATCGCGGCGTATCGGTCTGGAATCGCCGACTTGCCGGGCTCAACTCCTGTCGCCACCATTTTCGGCGGCGTGGCCCACGATTCGATTCGTACCTTATAACTTCCCGCGGGGATCCCGTCCCCCTTCTGCTGGGTCGACAGCGAATATCGTCCCGAGGCATCGATCTCGGCTGCAGCATTGACTGCGTTCGCATCATTCCCGATGAAGCTGATCGTCCCTTGCGGCAGCGGCTTGCCATCGAGTTTGACGGTTCCCGTCACATGGATGCGCTTCAACTTTGATCCGGATTGTCCGCCACAACCAGAAAGGCAGACTGCGGATGTCACCAGGACGACGGTCAATCGAATCGACAATTTCATTGGGATTAGGTTCACAGTAGTGCTATTGGTCAGAGAAAACCTGTCCATCGGCTTTGTCACCCAGATAACAGTAAACACGATGATCGATGTTGTTGCTGAGGAATCGGACCGCCCCGTCCGCCATCAGTGCATGAATGCCGCCGACGTGGTAACTCGAGGCGCCGCAATTCTTCCACCAATCACCATTCGTCACCGTGGTACGCGTCGGGCTGTTCATCTTCTGTCCGGTGTAGACGTTGGTGAAGTTGGCACTGAACGCCCCGCCCCAACCGCATTCTTCCGCATTGCGCTCAGCCGCCAGCATCGTATTACTGGTTCCATCGGAAACATCTTTCAATCGAGAAGTGGTTACTCCACGATTGAAGATGCCAGGATAAATCGGGCGAGCTTGCGAATTATTCCAACTGTGGTTGGCGACGGATTCTGTATTGCAGAAGCAGTTTTCGCAGCCGCAATCGGGCGGGATGTAGTCTGGAGTAATCGAGCCGGACATCAACGGATAATACAAGCCCTGAATCGGGACAGGATACTCATTGAACTGCTGACCATTCTTACACACGAATTTGTCGGTATAGGGATTTGACGGGCATTTAATGAAAGAAAAGCCCTTGTTGGCGAACAGCACCTGATTGTTGGTCGGAGTCGTGGCATCGTTAGAAAGACTGAAATTGATCTGATTGTACAACGGAGCGTTGTCGATATAGGGCAGAATCAACTCCACCCACGTATGTCTGATAGGAGTGAAGGGGTAAGTGCTGCAATACGGGAACGCCAGAACGGAATCGTGATAGTTGTGCAAGGCCAATCCGATCTGCTTCAGATTGTTTTTGCACTGCGTCCGTCGAGCCGCTTCGCGAGCCTGCTGGACGGCGGGAAGCAATAACGCAATCAAGACAGCGATGATTGCAATGACGACTAATAATTCGATCAGCGTGAACCCTGACTGGCGAATTTTCCGTCGAGAAACCATGGTGTCACCTTTGAGAAGAAGTGAAATCTCGAAGTGATCAATCCAGAATACTCCCAAGCGATCGACGCCGATCATACAAATCGGATCGCACTGATGCGATATGAATCCTATAGAAAATGGTAGAGAATGTCAGATTCCTCAATATGCGATCTAGTTCCGCTTTGGGTGGATCGCGCCCGGTTTCTCTAACTGTTTTTCATCTGACAAGCTTTGAATCCAATCGCGAAGCAGCGAGATCGCTGCTTGATCGTGCTCGTTGGAGGCGACATGCGGCATCTTGCCGAGTCCATCCAGACGCATTCGTTGCACAACTAAGGATCTCTCGGGATTGCCGGGGACCAGCACGCGAGGATCATCTAGCTTGAACGTCCCCTGCCCCGGCTTTGTGTTGACCGTACGCGTTTCTTTGAGAGGTGGCGAAGCATGCAGTTCGAACTCGGCATTGCCTCCCCCCCAGGTCCGATGGCAATGAGCACAGTTCGCATGCAGATAGGAGCGGGCGCGCAGATTTAAGTCCGCGTTCTGGTCGTGATAATCCACCAATCTTGGAAGTTCTGCAGGCGGCTTGGGCAACTTGTCTTTGAAGACACCTAAGTGTTCCAAAGTTGCCAACTGATTCGCCATCACTTTGCCGTAGTGATGGTCCTTGTTCATCTGCAGCGTGGTGACACCCAGCACGTATTTGGACGCCATCGTATGGCACAGAGTGCATTCCGCGCGACTGGGGAAGTGCCAAGTCTGTTCGCGCGTTCCTCCGGCGACGGAGGCATCCTTGATCATCAGTTTCCGATCGAGTCCCTCGGGCCCCAGCAATTCCGCGTCCGTCTGTGCCTCGTTCCAGACGTAGGTGTAGCCGTACCAGAACTGAGCACCATACTCGTCGTCGTTTCCGGGCATCTTGCGATATTGCAGGATGCGCGTCTCCAATCGTTTGCGACTCGCGGGTTTGCCCGCCTCCGTATCGATCGAAAATGTCTTCACCAGAACCGCGCCGTCAGGAAATCGCCAACCTAGATCGGGATAAGCAGGGCCATGCGGGTAGATCACATCATCGAATTCGATTTGTGTATCACCGGGTAATGCGATCCAGCGATCTTTCTCGGCGTGATCAGACCAGAGCGGTGCGTTGACGGAATAAGGAATCAACCCTATCGCGGGCTGATGATCTTTCGTCGAAGCAAACAGGCCCGTCTCACTCAGTTTCCGGGGAAACGGTTTCGTCACAGTGACGGGCGGTGCCGGGACAACGCGATGTAACCCGCCTCCGGCGAAGTCGACCAGATACACTTCCCCTGCCGCGTCCTGAGCAAATTCAACGATCCGAATCTGTGTGTCCGCCAGTTGCTGGTGTGAAGTGACCTTGCCAACTTCATACTTCAGTGACCACAACTTTCCCGTGTCGTAATCGCCGTAGATGTACGCCCCCTTCAATTCGGGCAATCGATCGGCTTGATAGACATAGCCTCCTGTGATCGACCGAAAGTCGCTATGGGGATGCTCCACGATCGGCTTCTGAAAGTCGCCTGGGCCCTTGGTACGCTCAGGACGGAACGGATGGCTTCCCTCGTTGATACTCCACCCGTAGTTGCCGCCGCGTTGGACCAGATAGATCATCTCCCACAAATCCTGCCCCACATCAGCGGCCCACAATCGCTGTTGGCCGTCGAAACTGAACTTCCAGACTTGCCGATGCCCAAACGACCAGATCTCGCCGCGAGCATCCTTCCTGCCGACAAAGGGATTATCCTTGGGTATCGAATACGGAAGAGTCCCCTCCGCGTGATCGACATCGATCCGCAGAATCGACGCTAAGACATCATTGATGTTCTGCCCCGTCTCCAGTCCATCAGCGATGCCACTACCATCGCCCGTCGCCAAGTAGAGATATCCGTCTGGACCAAACCTTAGACAGCCGCCGTTGTGGCCTCCGGAAGGCCACTCAAAGATCACTTGTTCCGTCTTCAACGTTGCTTCCGGCGAAGCTCCGTCGCGAATCTCAAATCGAGAAACCTGGCTACCTTTATCGCTTGGCTCGCCCGGCTTGTTGTACATGACAAACAACTGACGATTCGTTGCAAACTGCGGATGAAACACCATGCCGTAAGTCGTGTGTTTCACATCCAGAATCAACTCAGACTGTTTGACATCCGGACGATTCTCGAAGACGTAGATTTTTCCCGGTCGAGTTGCGACGCCGAACTGATTCTTGCCGGGCACTTTTCCGACAGACAGTGGCTCAAAGAACTTGAGCATCGGAAACGCGTCTTGCGTCATGAACCGATCGGGGGGCTCGGGCGTCCCGTGAATATTCCCCGTCGTCCAGAGTTCGCGTTTCTCAATACCGAACGGCTTTCGTTCGGCTGAACTCGACACCGGAGCATCTGCTGCCCACGAATTGCCACACTCAAGCAACACCGACATTGCAAACAGCCAGATCATCGCACGAGACATGTGATACCTCGATCGAGGGCAATCGGCGAACGGCAATCAGGAAGGGCACGCTGAATGGCATTGTGGCCAGAACTGATCGCAATTTCATGTCTGTCGCGAATCGGAAATCCTGGGGAATCAGCAATCCGGTCCGTGTCAGGCAACCGGCGGCTTGATGCCTCGATAGCTGAGATCCAGAATCTCCATCGGATGAGCGACCCAGATCGGAGCACCAGCCTGACGCAACGCCGCTTGGATCTGCAGCGAACATCCAGCGTTGCCGCTGATCAAAGCCCTGGCTCCTGTCGCCAGAATGTTCTTCAACTTGCGATCGGCCAGGCGATCAGCCATTTCAGGCTCCGTCAGATTGTAGCTGCCTGCGGCACCACAACAGATTTCGGATTCCGCCAGGGGAACCAACTTCAGGCCGGGGACCAGCGACAACAAATCCCGCGGTTGCTCGCGAATTTTCTGAGCGTGGCAGAGGTGGCAAGCATCATGGTAAGTCGCCACGAGCGGCACTTCGCCTTTCGGTGCAATGGGTCCCAGTTGCATCAAGAACTCAGAGACATCCTTCACCTTACTTGCAAAGTGCTCCAGCGAGGTCCGCACCATCTGGTCCTGCTTGACCAGTTCTTCTCCGACGTGCCCGTAGTCTTTCAACATCGAGCCGCAGCCAGCGACGTTGATAATGACCGCGTCGAGGTCGTTGGACTGAAACGCCGCCGCATTTGTTTTGGCAAGCTCGAGGGCCGGTTCTCCGGCGCCGCTGTGATAGTGGATGGCTCCACAGCACGCTTGGTTACGTGGAATCACAACGTCGCAGCCGTTCTGCTGCAGAACTCGGGCAGTGGCCCAGTTCACGTGATGAAACATCGCCTCAGCCACGCACCCCGTGAACAGGGCGACACGAGCTCGACGAGGTCCAATGGCCGGCAGAAACTCGGGAAGCTGAGGCTCTCGCTTCTGTAGCGGAGGCAACAGCCGCTGCATGCGTCGCAGCTTTTCGGGCAGCAATCGCAGCAATCCTGTCCGTTCGGCCAGCCGATCCATTCCCGTCCACTGAGCCAGTTTCGCAGGCATCAATACCCAACGCAGCCTTTTGGGATAAGGGAACAGGCCATACAGGATCCAGGTCTGAAACCAACCGGGACGGATGTTCTTCTCCGCCGCTTCACGCTGTTGAGTTTCGATTCGGAACGGTTCGATCAAGCGGCCGTATTGCACGCCGGAAGGACACGCCGATTCGCAACTGCGACAATCCAGGCACAAATCGAGATGTCGTTTGACCGTCTTATTGAGTTCCAATCGCCCATCCGTGACGGCTCGCATCAAGTAAATGCGGCCGCGGGGGCTATTGTTTTCATCGCCGGTTTCGAGATAAGTGGGGCAGGACGCCGTACACAAGCCGCAGTGAACGCAGTCGAGGAATTTCTCGTAGTCGATGCCACTTCCGATGGGAGGCAACGTCGGCGATTGCGATGTGACGGTATCTGACATGCCCACTGCGATCCTTCACTGGCTCCGGCGAGCCATCGGCGAGAACTCAATTAGAACCGCGACTCGTTCACCCACTGAACCGTCGCAGCCTCAATAGTCGTCGATTTCAAGTCGATCCTCAAGGGCGGTAGTCGTTTTGCCTGGCCAACCGAACTCCACCGCAGACTATTCGGGGACCGGTCGGTCAGGGAACAGCATGCTGATACTGGTTCGGTCGTGGATCGAACGGATTGCCGCCGCCATCAGGTGCGCGACCGAGACAACTTCCACATTGGGAGGAAGCGGATCGAATGAATTCTCGATCGTATCCGTGATGAACATCCGTTTGATGTCGCTAGTGGCAATTCGATCGGCCGCGCCCTTCGAAAGCACGCCGTGAGTCACCGCCACATAAATGTCGCGAGCACCCCGTGTCTTGAGCACGCGAGCCATCTCGACCAGCGAATTTCCCGTGATCGTCAAGTCATCGACGAGGAAGACATTCTTATCACGCACGTCACCGATCACTTCCAGAATCTGTACCGTCTCGGTGTGGTCGGTTCGATGCTTGTTTCCAATCACGACGGGAGCAGACAACAGCCCCGCGTAGGCGGCCGCCCCCTTCGCAAACCCGACATCGGGACTGCAAACGACCAGATTTGGCACTTTCAGTTTTTTGAAGTGCTCGACCAGGACAATCCGCCCATACAGGTGATCGACTGGCACGCGGAAGAAGCCTTGGATTTGCGGGCTGTGCAAGTCCATCGTCAGGACGCGGTCGGCACCGGCCGCTTCAATCGCATCGGCACACACGCGAGCCCGAATGGAGACTCGTGGCTCGTCCTTCTTGTCCCCTTGAGCATAGCTGAAGAATGGAATGACGGCCGTGACATTCTGCGCACTCGCTCGACGAGCCGCATCGATCCAGAACAGCAGCTCCATGAAGTTGTCGTTGACGGGGTAATGGCACCCTTGAATGACGAAAACATCTTTGCCGCGCACGTTTTCCTTGATGCGGACAAAGACGTTTCCTTCGCTGAAAACGTGCGCGCGGGCCGGCGTGAGCGGGACTCCCAAGGTATTCGCGATGTTCTGGGCCAACAGCGGGTTGGCATTACCCGCCAGGATCGCCAGATCGCCCTGAGGGGCCTGGAACGGCGCGGGCCTTGGCCCAGCCAGATCTGGCCGCAAGAAATTCATCGAAAGTCACTCCGTCGGTACGCGGTCAGTGCTGAATGGAAATGGGGCAGGTGTCCGCATGATAGCGACCTCATGCGGCGGCTCAAAGGATGCGGTCTGTCCCGTCAAACAACTTCGCCACGGTGGCTGAGGCGTCGTGGGTCTCGCTAGGATATTGACACAATTCACCGAATCCTCGCCCGTGCTTTCGGAGTGACCCGCGATGCGATCACCGTTGCTGACATTTGTGCTATTGCTTACGGCCGCTGGCGTGAGTGCGGCCGATGACCCCAAGCCAGGCCAGCAGGTGGCTCAGGAATTCCAGAATCCCAAAGCTCCCGAATCCAAGTTAGGTTATCTGCTGTATCTGCCGCAAAACTACGGCCAATCAAAAGAATCATTCCCGTTGCTGCTGTTCCTGCATGGCTCGGGCGAACGTGGCCAGGACATCTCGCAGGTCAAAAAGCATGGACCTCCAAAGCTGATTGGCCATGGCCAGCAACTGCCCTTCGTGGTCGTGTCGCCGCAGTGCCCTGACAAACAGCGTTGGGAGCCAGATCTGCTACTGGCATTGCTGGATGACCTGGCGATGAAGTATTCGATCGATCCGACGCGAGTCTACGTCACGGGCCTCAGCATGGGTGGCTCGGGAACCTGGTCGCTGGTCGCCGCCGCTCCTGATCGTTTCGCGGCAGCAATGCCGATCTGTGGCCGAGCCAGCGACACCGCAATTGTGGAACAGGCCTCTCAGCTTCCCATCTGGATCGTCGTTGGTGACCGCGACAACAAGGAACTCGTTGAAAACTGCGTCGAGATGGAGAAATTACTGCAGGAACGCAAAGCCGATGTCAAATTGACCATCATGCACGGCATCGGCCATGACAGCTGGACGCAAACCTATAACACCCCAGAAGTCTACGAGTGGCTGTTGCGGCACCGAAAGGCGAAGTAACGCACCACAGCGCGCAGGTCATTCCCGCGCAACTGGTTGTCCGGCCGTAGATAGCCCGAGTCAGATATTCCGTTTGCTGCGTTCGCGTTGACTGGCCTTTTCGAGAGTCGCTCGTTCAGCATCCGTCAGGCTTTCGGAGCCTTGTTCGTGGATCTTGGCCAGAATCGCGTCCACTTTGGATTCCAGCTCTTCGGCAACCGGGGAAGGCTCGAACACGCGAAGCTGGCTCGAGACGGCTCGACGTCGAAGCCACTTGCGCCAACCGGTCACACCGCGCCAAATGCCGTCCAGATGCCAGTCGTAGTGTTTGTACAGGAAGGCAAATCCGGCACCAGAAACGTGAGCGGCTGTGATCGCAGCGTAGGGCCAGGGGGCTCCACCCTGCATCGCTTGCAGCACGCTATAGATGTCCAAGCCAACATAGATCATCAGCAGTACGAAGATCTGAACCGGGATCAAAAAGAAAAAGAGGATCTCTTCTCGTGGAAAGTGGAAAGCGTACAAGGCGAATATGGCCATGATCGCCGGATTTGCACCCGACAATGGAAAGGGCAACGGGGTCGCAGCGCCGATCCCTACGAACAGAAGTCCCGCCGTGATTGTTGCTGCCAGGTAGTACAGCATGAATTCTCGCGAG
>CBIHQO010000174.1:0-9820 GCA_966211735.1 uncultured Schlesneria sp. | reverse complement strand
CTGCCAGGTATCGTCCGTCGGCATCCTTCACAAAAAATGTGACGTCTGGCACCTGATCGAACAATTGCTCCAGCAGTGCCACGCTGACCGGCGACGCCGCTATGGACCGGGAACTCAGTGGTGGTGTGCGCGGTTTCATGCCGGAATGCCGTTTCTCGCCAAGTAACTTAAAGTGCCGCTCAGTAGAATCGGATCGACGCCGATCGTCCATTCTCAGCCCTGTTTGGTTCCCTGGAATCTGCCATGAAGATCACTCGGATCTTTGCTCATCGCGTTGAGTTGCCGCTTGTCGAAGGATCCTATCGCTGGTCCGGCGGCAAATCCGTTTCAGTCTTCGACAGTACGATCGTGGGGGTCGAAACGGATGGCGGCCTGATTGGATACGGCGAAGTCTGTCCCCTGGGCCCATTCTACCTGCCGGCCTATGCCGAAGGGGTTCGGTCGGGGCTGCGAGAACTGGCTCCGCATCTACTCGGTTTCGATCCGCGCGAATTGAGCAAGCTCAACCACCGGATGGATGCCGCACTCAAGGGGCACGCTTACGTCAAATCTGGGATCGACATCGCCTGTTGGGATCTCCTGGGCCAGGCAACCGGCTTGCCGGTCTGCGTATTGATGGGGGGACGATTCGGGGAGAGCGTTCGGCTGTATCGTGCGATCTCTCAGGAATCGCCCGACGAGATGGCTCGCAAGGTGGCAGGGTATCGAGCCGCCGGATACACGCGATTTCAACTGAAAGTCGGCGGCGATCCCGACACCGATATCGAGCGCATCCGAGCTGTCCGGGCCATGCTGGCTCCTTCGGATCGGCTCGTGGCGGATGCGAATACCGGCTGGACACAGCACGAAGCGATGCGCGTCGTGCGTGGTGTGCGAGATGTCGACGTGTACATCGAACAGCCTTGTTTGACCTACGAAGAATGTCTCTCGGTCCGACGACATACCGATCATCCGTTCGTTCTGGACGAGAATGTCGATAGCCTCGAAATGCTCTTACGCGGTAAAGCGGATCTGGCGATGGATGTCGTCAATCTGAAGATCAGCAAACTCGGTGGCCTGACGAAGACTCGTCAGGCTCGAGATCTGTGTGTTTCGATGGGAATCGCGATGACGCTGGAGGATAGCTGGGGTGGCGACATCACCACGGCTGCGATCGCTCATCTGGCACACAGCACTCCTGAGGAATTCCGATTCACGAGCACCGATTTCAACAGCTACGTCACGGTCAGCACGGCCGATGGTGCCCCCCAGCGTCACAACGGATTCATGAGCGCCAGCAGTTCGGCTGGACTTGGGATTATACCGAAGATGGCCGTGCTCGGGCCGCGCGTGGTCGATGTCTCCTGAAATCTGCTTGTGAGTCCGCTACCTTATTGACGTCTCGCCGATCGCTACGTCAATTCAGTTCGATATCCGGAGGTCCGATGAGACCGTTCATTTATCTGGTGATGATTGTTCCCGCATTTCTCGCGATTGCCGCGAACGCGGACGAAACAGCGAAACCGCGTCGTCCGCAATTGCAGATACTGAATGGTTCGAATGAGCCTGTGGAGATCTTTTGGCTCAAATCGGATTCAGAGCGTGTTCCCAACGGATCGGTTGCTCCGGGCAAGGACACCGTCATCACGACGACCTTGGGGCATCGATTTGCAGTCGTGGGCCGCGATGACAAGGCCGAAGCGATTGTCACCAGCCACGTGCCGATTCAGGGATTTCGGTTCGATCCAGAATCCAAGCACGGCACCCCGAAGTTTTACACTCAGTCTGCAAACGCGAGTGGATTTCCTATCGTGGCTTCCGAGAAGGTCAACCCGTTTGCTTTGAAGGAGGCGGCGTATCTGATCGACTTGATGCTGGCGAAGCGACCGGATGTGCGTGATGCCATGACCAAGAGCGGTGCCCGGCTGTGCATCATCGCGCACAATGAATTCACGACGGAACTTCCAGAGTTCGCTCATCTGGGAGAAGGAGAAGCTCCCGACCGGAATCTGAAGCGCTTCTCCGGCAAGGACTTTTGGGATGCCCGTGCACGCGGGACAGGCGGCAGCGAGACGGATCCCTACTGCTCGTGTGGCGAAGAGAACTTGCTCGGTTACCCTGGCGACCCGTATTCGACGGAAAATATCCTGATCCACGAGCTGGCGCACAACATTCATCTGCGCGGCATGCAGAATATTGACCCCACATTCAATGGTCGATTGAAAGATGCCTACCGCAAGGCAATGGACGCTGGTTTGTGGAAAGGGAAGTATGCCTCCGTCAATCACCACGAATACTTTGCAGAAGGTGTCCAATCCTGGTTCGACAACAACCGCGAAAACGACCATGACCACAATCACGTGAACACGCGCGTCGAATTGATCGAGTACGACCCGCGACTGGCGGATCTTTGTCGGGAAGTCTTCGGCGAGACCGAACTGAAATACACCAAACCGGCAACTCGATTGAAAGATCATCTGCAGGGCTACGATCCGTCGACGGCCCCCAAGTTCGTCTGGCCGGAACGATTGGCGGAAGTGAAAGTCGCGATTCGCAAAGGTGCTGAAACTCGCAACCATGAGGCCGAAACAGGCACCGTGCTGACGATCGATCGCATCTTCCATTCGGACGAGTTCCACGAAGAGAAGATTCCCAGCGTTGTCTGGAGCAAACTCACCGGAACCTATTTCTCGCTTGAGCCGCCTGCCGACAAGGGAGAAGGCCGCGACCTGGTTCGAATTGATGTCGCCAGCGGCGAAAAAACGATCATCGTTTCCGCTCAATCTTTCATCGTCGCCGACAACAAGAAGCCGCTTTCGATCGACCGTTTTGAGTTCTCGGCCGATGAAGCCAAGTTACTGATCTTCACCAACAGTCACCGAGTGTGGCGTCAAAACACACGCGGCGACTATTGGGTCCTGGATGTTGCTTCCCGCGAGCTCAAAAAACTGGGTGGGGATGCCGAACCGGCCACGATGATGTTCGCGAAGTTTTCGCCCGACGGAACCCAAGTCGCGTACGTTCGCAAAAACAACGTCTACGTGCAGAGCCTCGCGAGTCTGGAGATCACACAACTCACTTCAGACGGCTCTGATCACCTGATCAACGGGACTGCCGATTGGGTGAATGAAGAGGAGCTCGAAATTCGCGATGCCTTCCGTTGGAGTCCCGATGGAAAAGCAATCGCCTTCTGGCAGTTCGATACGAGTGACGTTCCTGTCTTTCACCTCGTCGAAAACACGTCCGGAAGTCATTCCAAGACAATCTCGTTTGCCTACCCAAAGGTCGGCGACAAGAACTCTGCTGCTCGTGTTGGTGTGGTGAACGCATCGGGGGGACCTGTTCGCTGGATGGATATTCCAGGCGACCCGCGGAACCACTATCTCGCCAGAATGGAATGGACCCCGAACAGCCAGGGTCTACTGATTCAGCAGTTCAATCGCCTGCAGAACGTGAACAAGGTGATGTTGGCAGATCCCCTGACTGGGGCCGCAAAACCAATTCTCACTGAGACCGACGAGGCCTGGCTTGAGAACGAGAATCCTGTGAAATGGCTAAACGGAGGCAAAAACTTTCTCTGGATCAGCGAACGGGATGGCTGGCGACATTTGTACGCCGCTGCCGTTGACGGATCGCCTCTGGTCCCGTTGACCCCTGGCGAATTCGACGTGCTCCGCATCGAAGCCGTCGATGAGCCGAAGTCGAAGTTGTACTACTCAGCTTCGCCTCAAAATGCGACCCAGTCGTATTTGTATCGAACTTCGATCGGAGGCGGCCCGCTGGAACGCCTGACTCCTGCCGATCAACCTGGGTGGCACAGCTATAACATCTCGCCGAACGCCGAATGGGCTGTTCACACATATTCGACGTTTGCCAGTCCGCCGATCGTCGAACTGATTCGAATGTCCGATCATTCGGTTGTTCGTACTGTGGTTACCAACTCGAAATTGCGTGAAAAACTTGCTTCATTGCAGCCCATTGCGACTGAGTTCCTGCGATTGAATGTTGCCGAAAATGTGGAACTGGATGCCTGGAGCATCAGACCCTCCAAAACGGATCCCTCCCGCAAGCTGCCGCTTCTGGTTCACGTCTACGGAGAACCTCACGGTCAAACCGTTCGCGATGCCTGGCAAGGATCTCGCGGACTCTGGCATATGATGATGGCGCAACAGGGCTGTGTGGTGGCTAGCGTTGACAATCGGGGAACGATGGCGCCTCGAGGTCGCGCGTGGCGAAAATGCGTCTACCGCCAGATCGGAGTCCTGGCGTCTCAGGATCAGGCCAACGCGGCCCGGTCTCTGATCGACAAATATCCGTCGATTGATGGCCAGCGAGTCGGCATCTGGGGCTGGAGCGGCGGGGGCAGCATGAGTCTGAACATGATCTTTCGATATCCCGATCTGTATCGCACTGCCGTTGCGATCGCCCCTGTCGCCGATCAGAAGCTGTACGACACCATCTATCAGGAGCGTTACATGGGCTTGCCCGATGACAACGCCGAGGGCTATCGGAATGGTTCACCGCTCACTCACTCCGCTCAACTTAAAGGGAACCTGCTGCTTGTGCATGGAACTGGTGATGACAACTGCCATTACCAGGGGACGGAAAAGTTGATGAATGATCTGATCGCAAACAACAAATCCTTTGAAATCATGCCCTACCCGGGACGCTCGCACTCAATTTCGGAAGGGCGAAATACGACTCGGCATCTCTATTCGGTCATGACGAACTATTTTCAGCGGCACCTGCTTTCGCCGCAGAATCCGGCTTCGGTAGACACTAAGGCCGCTGGAACATCCGAACGCTAACGGCACGGCCGCTCATTCGCAGACAAATAGGCTCTTCTCAAAACAGGCAAACTTATGCAACCTTATTGGACGGGTGTTTTTCCCGCTGTGACGACGCAATTCAAGCAAGATCAATCGTTGGACTTGGATGCGACGGCACGGCATTTTGAGGTGATCATTGCCAGTGGAGTCAGCGGTCTGATCGTGTGCGGTTCGCTCGGTGAAAACCAGACGATGACTCCTGAGGAGAAACGCGCGGTGGTCCGCTGCGCTGTGGAAACGTCGCGAGGTCGAGTTCCCGTGCTGAGCGGCGTCGCCGAATCGAGCACGGCGGCGGCCGTGCAATACGTCCAAGATGTGAAGAAACTAGGTGCCGGCGGCGTGATGCTGATGCCACCCATGAGTTATCGAGGTGATCCGCGCGAGTCCATGACGTACTTGCGAACGGTGGCGCGACGCGGCGGGTTGCCGATTATGATCTACAACAATCCCATCAGCTATGCGAACGACATCACTCCAGCGCTCTTCGCGGAACTGGCCGATGAACCTGCTTTCGTGGCGATCAAAGAAAGCTCGGCGGATACTCGCCGGATCACGGAAATTCACAATGCTGTCGGTGGACGTTACGCCTTATTTACGGGTGTGGACGACTTGATGCTCGAAGCGAGTATCTTGGGGATCGACGGCTGGGTCGCGGGCAGCGGGATTGGGTTCCCCGCCGAAAATCAGTACCTGTGGGATCTGACTCGCGCCGGTGAATGGGACCGGGCTCGCGCTCTCTACCGCTGGAGTCAGCCGCTCATGAAACTGGATACGCATGTGCATTTCATCCAGTACATCAAGTTGATCGTCCAGGAAGCCGGCCTCGGCGCCGAATGGGTCCGCGAACCGCGACTGACACTCGTTGGCGAAGAACGCGAGCGGGTGCTCGGAATTATTCGTTCGGCATTCGCCAAACGCCCGTCAATTCCGACGCGATAATCGTTCAAATACCTGCCCAAGTATCCCAGCGAAGGGCGACTTGGTTGGTCGAGGTGGAGCGGCATCGGATATACTCGCTGGCGGATCTGGTTTCGTTTCCACCCGCCTGGTTGAGTTCGCCTAATGTCGCAGTCGCCCACAATCGAATCGCCCGATTTCGATTGGCAGTTGTCCGTCCAGGCGATTACGGTCCGCATTCGCTGGTTTGGGATCTGTGTTGGCTATGGCCTCGTCAACCTGATTGGTGGCGGTGAAGCCTCGAACCGCAGCGCGTTGGATGCCATTCTGGTGCTTGGAGCGATCTATGCGCTCCTCGACACCTACTACAGCCTCCAGGGCAAGGTCTTCTTCAGCGAATGGCCGCTGTTCGTGTCGCTGATGGAAGCCATGTTCATCGGCCTGCTGTGTTACTTCGATGGAGGTGTGCTGAGCGCCTTCCGGTTCTACTATTTTTTATCGCTGCTGGTCTGCGCGATTCGATACAAGCCATCGATTACCTGGGCAACGCTGGGACTGCACGTCCTTAGCTATTCGGCGATCTCTCTGGCACTGGCGGTTCACAGCCGCGACGAAATTGCCGCGTTGATCCTGACGCCAATTTTTATGGCGTGGGTGACATGGGCCGGTACGTCCCTGATCGGCTTGTTGAAATGGGCCAGCTCGCGACTCGGGCAGCTTAACGGTGAGCTTCAGGAAAATCAGCGCCTGCTGGAACATCGAATCCTGGAACGCACGCGGCAACTGCAGGAATCGCAGGCGATGATCGTCCAGCAGGAAAAGCAGGCGGCCTTCGGGTTGCTCGCTGCCGGCATCGCACATGAAGTCGGAAATCCCCTGGCGGCGATTAGTTCGCTCGTTCAACTCTTGAATCGACGCAACATCGAGCCCGAAACCCGCGAAAAACTGCAACTGGTTGATGATCAGCTCCGTCGCATCCAGCGCACATTAAGGGAGCTCGTCGACTTCAGCAGTCCTGTCGTTTATGAGCGATCTCGATGCGACATTCACGCGGTACTCGATGCGGCTTTGAATATTGCCAAGTACTACAAACGCAAAAAGGGAAAACGGATCGTTACCGATTACGTGGACAATCTGCCGCCGCTGATGATCGTTCGCGATCAGTTGGTCCAGGTGTTCCTGAACCTGATCCTGAACGCGATGGATGCGACCGAGGAAGGTGGTTGCATCGAGATTCATACTGCGATTGAAGCCAATGAACTTCGGATCGACATTCGGGACGATGGACACGGAATCTCGCCTGAACACCGCGAACGAGTCTTTGCTCCCTACTTCACGACCAAAGAGACAGGGACCGGCCTTGGCCTGTTTGTTTGCCGAAATATCGTTGAACAGAATGACGGTCGCATCGAATTGACGGCCAGTTCGTTGCCAGGTGCCACCTTCACGGTATGGCTGAATCTGGCCAAACTCGATGCTGAACGGCATGATACCGACAACAGGCGCGACGAAACGCCACCCGCCTTGCCTTTGACCACGTCCGCTCAGGCCTGAGATTCCCTGATCACTGACACTCCACCAAGCCCCAGCAAATCAAAGTTGATATGCCCCGCTCAGTATTGATCGTTGAAGATGAACCCATTATCCGCACGTCGCTGGGAGAGTTCCTGAGCGACGAAGGATACGATGTCGTGACCGCGGGAAACGTTGCCGCGGCTCTCCAGCATGCTCGTCAGCGTGATTTTCAGGTTGCCGTCTGTGATGTGCAACTGCCGGACGGCGATGGCTTGGCCCTGCTGCGGCGATTACAACAACTGAATCCAAGCGTTTCAGGCTTGATCATCACTGCTTACGCCACTGTCGAGAACGCGGTTGAAGCCTTCCAATCGGGAGCGTTCGACTATCTCGTTAAACCCGTCATCTTCGACGATTTGTCTAACAAGCTGAAGCGGCTGTTTCAGTACCGTGAACTCTCGATGGAAAACCAGTTTCTCCGTCGCGAGTTGGCACGCCGCGAATCCGGAGAATCTTTGATTGGTTCCAGCAACGCCTTGAAGGCCGTTCAAGATGCGGCTCGCCGCGTCGCCGTGACCAATTCGAATGTGCTGCTCGTCGGTGAGTCCGGATCTGGCAAAGAATTGTTTGCCAGGACAATTCACAAGTGGGGCCCGAAGCACGACGAAGGATTCATTGCCATCAATTGTGCGACGCGGCCCAGCGAACAACTGGAAGCACAGATGTTCGGCGCCAATGTTGGCGGTTTGCCAGGAATCAATGAGGAGCTGCCGGGCAGCTTTCGCACCGTTGGTGGCGGAACGGTCTATCTCGACGAAGTCTCGCAATTGCCGCTGGCCACCCAGGATAAGTTGCTGCGGGCCATCGAATACCAGGAATTCACGCCGTTGGGAGCAACGAAGCCGCTCCAGATGTCGGCTCGCATTGTTGCGGCAACCACACGAGACCTGTCGGTCGAGGTTGCAGAAGGTCGCTTTCAAGTGGATCTGTTCTATCGTTTGGACGGAATGACCATCCGCATCCCACCATTACGAGAACGATTGGACGATATCCCCGAGCTGGTCGAATTCCTCATCGCCAAACACAGCCGGGCCATGGGTCAGAGAGTCACGGCGGCGACCAGTGAAACGATTCGAACGCTGATGTCGGCCCCCTGGAAAGGGAACGTCCGCCAGTTAGACAACGCGATTGAGCGAGCGGTCATGATGTGCGACGGGACGCAGATCCGCCCGAACGACTTACCACCTGACCTGCGTGGATCCGACCAGCCCCTGCCCGATACAGACGACTTGCGCTCAGCGCTGCGTCACTATGAGCGACTGCACATCCTGCGAGTCCTCAATCAATGGCCCGACAAACGCGAAGCCGCCAAACGATTGAAACTCGGCCTGTCGAGTCTCTATCGAAAAATCGAAGAGTTGGGAATCGACTTGTAACGACATTGCGGCCGGCGGGATAATTTGCCGCGTGACTCCTGATTATTCATCATCCCGACGGGCGGGAATCCAGAAGTATCGTGCGAGCCGCATATAAAAGAAAAAGCCTCGCAAAAGCGAGGCTTCTCTTTTAATCAGCTCAGTAAGGTCACTCGCCGACTTTCAAAGTCGAACGTCGTGCCTTATTGCGATCGCGATCACCAACAAATTCGATGATTGCCAGTTTACCGCCATCGCCCAGGCGAACTCGCGCCAACTTGACAATACGAGTGTATCCGCCTGCTCGTTCACGGAACTTGGGTCCCAGTTCGTTAAACAGCAGATCGACGGCAGCTCGCGATCGCAGGGCTGCGAACGCTCGGCGTCGCAGAGCGATTGCCGGAGCGATCGCGCGATTCCATTGCTGCCATTTGTCGGACTTCCGCCACTCGCGCCACTCAGTGGTCCCGCGTGCGGCTGACGTCGCGAATTCCACGGATTTCTCGGCGTGAACAAGCGACCTCTTCGCCAGCGTCACCAGCTTCTCGACGATCGGTCGCAGCTCTTTAGCCTTGTGGACCGTTGTTTCGATTCTGCCAGAGACTCGACCTTCGGGAACATCGCTACCGGCAGGGACCACCGTGGTGATCAAGCTGGTTGCCATATTCCTGAACATGGCACGTCGATGTGCCGCATTCCGTCCGAGTTGCCGACCTCGCCTTTTGTGCCTCATCACCAATACTCGCTATCAAAATTCCTGACGGACTTAAGCTAACAAACTAACGTGCGTCTCGCTGCAGATACTGCGGCAAACGCATTCCCAGCCGCAATCCGATCGCACCCAGGCGCTCGCGGACTTCTTGCAGCGTCGTTTCACCAAAATTGCGGACCTGTAGAAGTTGATCTTCGGATCGCAGCACCAAGTCCCGAACCGAATTGATCCCTTCGGATTCCAGGCAGTTCGTTGCTCGGACCGACAAGTTCAACTCCGCCAGGCTCTGCTGGAGCTTCTCTTCAAGTTCCAGATCGACCGGAGCATAACCGGTTGCGTCGATCATATTGCGCAGGCCGCCATCCGGTGATGTCACCGGACCAGCTTCGCGATAAGTGATGATCGGGCTGAGGTGCTTGCGGAGGATCTTGGCCGATTCAACCAGAGCATTCTCGGGAGTGATCGTCCCGTCG
>CBIHQO010000173.1:0-9846 GCA_966211735.1 uncultured Schlesneria sp. | reverse complement strand
TCTCAACGAACCTGGAACCGCGTGACTTGGTCGATGGGGCGTTCTTGCGACGAAGTCCTTACAAGATCCAGGTTCCGGACCCCACCGAAGCCGAGTTCCGCGAGATCATCCGTCGCCTTTCACCACGAATGGGATTCCAGTACGACGATGCGGCGGTCGATCATCTGATACAAAAGCACTACCAGGCGGTCGGGCGTCCATTCCGATCGTGCCAACCTCGCGACCTGCTGCAGCAAGTCCGAAACTACTGCACCTACAAACAGCAACAGCGTACGATGACTCCCGCCTCGTTTGACTTCGCCGTCTCGACATATTTCTCGGTGCTGTGATTACTCTTCGCATTCGCGACGAATCTTCGTTTCTGTCAATCGCTTCATGTTCCCTGAAGTGCGTCCGGTGCTTACAATCGGGGCTCGCGGGCGACTTTGCGATGCTGTCAGACGGCATGAGTTCCCCGCCACGTTTTCATGATCAGCGTCGACAGGTCGCGAAGAATCCGGCGTGACCGCGGAGTTCCCACTTGGATAGTCATCCCTTTCGTTTGCTTCGCAATCTGGGGCGTAGCCGCGAAATCGCGACCGTATTGCTCAATCACGGCTTTAGCGATCTGGCCGACCGACTCGGCTTGCGTTCGGCCTGGTACCGCACGCGCCGATTTCTCTCACGCAAGCCAGCGGAACCTGCCCGCCACTTGAGAATGGTGGAACGGATTCGCTTGACCCTCGAAAGCCTCGGGCCCACGTACATCAAGTTCGGACAGGTCATGAGCACCCGTCCGGATCTGGTGCCTCCTGAAATGCTCGTCGAACTGAAGAAGCTTCAAGAGCGGGTACCACCATTTCCGTCTGCGGCCGCAGTCGAACGTCTGGAAGAGGAATTAGGAAAACCAATCGCCGAGTTGTTCGCCAGTTTCGACACGACCCCGCTGGCTGCCGGTTCGCTCGGGCAGGTGCATCGCGCGGTTCACTTCAATGGCACGCCGCTGGCCGTCAAGATTCGACGGCCTGGCGCCGTCAGAAACGTGGAACGTGATGTCAGCCTGATGCTGGAAATCGCGACGCTGATTGATCGCAACATTGCCGAAGCCAGAATCTTTGATCCGATCGGCCTGGTCAATCACTTCGCACGCACCATCCGTCGCGAACTGAATTTTGCTCGCGAAGGCCGGACGATGGACGAATTCCGTCGGCTGTTTCGCGAGGATGCCACGTTGTACGTTCCGAATGTCTACTGGGAGCTGACGACGGAAGCCGTGCTGACGATGGAGTACATCGATGCCTACAGCATTAACGAACTCGTGAGCCTGGCGGGTGTCAGCACGGAAACACGGTCGATCGACGTGTTTGCCGATCCAGTCAACATTCCCATTTCGCAAGCGATCAATCCGGCACAGGTCGCTGTGAATGGCGCACGAATCTTCATGAAGCAGGCGTTCGAATTCGGCGTATTTCATGGAGATCCGCATCCCGGCAATATCCGCATCCGTCATGATGGAACGATCTGTCTGCTGGACTATGGCATGATCGGCATGCTCGACGATCAGACCCGCGAACAGTTAATCGATTTGCTGGTCGCCATCAGCAAGCAGAATGTCGATGGAGCAGTCAAACTGGTCCTGCAGATTGGCGAGCCGTATCGCGAGATCGACCGAACTCTGCTGCAGGTCGATATGCGTGACTTCATTGCCAACTACTATGGCTTACCGCTCGAGCGGATGAACGTGGGACGATTGCTGTCGGACTTTGTCGGCATCATGTCCAACCACGGCATTCGCTGCCCCGGCAGTCTGATGTTGCTGATTCGAGCACTGGTCACGCTGGAGGGGATTGGTCGCGAACTCGACCCGGACTTCAATCTGGCCAAGCATCTGCAACCGTTTGTCGAACGCATGGTGCGGCAGCGATTTAATCCGTCTCATATCGCAGAACGACTCTATGCCGAGACGCAGAAAATGCTGGAACTGGCTCATGAAATGCCAGTCTACATCAATGCCACGATGAAAAAGTTCAGCGAGAACGACCTTCGCATTCAGCTCGAACATCGAAATCTGGATCATTTCATCCTGGAAATGGAGCGTTCCAGCAATCGACTGGTCGTGGGGATGGTCGTGGCGGCACTCATCATGGCATCGGCATTGATCGTGGCGGGCAAAGTCAGCTCGCCCTGGATCAGCGTGCCGATGTACATCTGCTCAAGTCTGCTGGCGGTTTGGCTGATCTTTGGTATCTTCCGCAGTGGCCGGTTGTAAGTTACTAGTGCGTGTCGCACTTACGTGTCGCGTCGCGGCATGGGTTGGACGAAGTGGTGTTCCGCCCGCGGGACGCCACAGTGACGTGGGATGCGCTGTCATGCGCGACGAAAAGGACTGCTTTCATGCAACGGATGCTTGTGACAGGCGGGTGTGGATTCATCGGCTCCAATTTCATTCGACTGGAACTCCAGACGAACCCGAATTTGTCGATCATCAATGTCGACAAGCTGACCTATGCCGGCAATCTTGAGAACCTGGCCGATTTTCAGAACGACTCGCGATACCAGTTCGCTCGCGGCGACATCTGCGACAAAGAGTTTATCAACTCGCTGTTGAAGGACGGCCACATCGATGCCGTCGTGAACTTCGCGGCCGAGAGCCATGTCGATCGCAGCATTCTGGATTCGTCGCCGTTCGTGCAGACGAATATTGTCGGCACGCAGAACCTGCTCGATTGCTGCCGCCAGCACCAGATCAAGCGCTACCTGCAGGTCTCGACAGACGAGGTCTACGGCAGCCTGGGTGACGACGGCAAGTTCACCGAAGAAACGCCCTTGGCACCCAACAGCCCTTATTCCGCCTCCAAGGCGGCCGCCGATTTACTGGTGCGAGCGTACGTCCACACGTTCAATTTCCCGGCGGTGACGACTCGCTGCTCGAATAACTACGGACCATACCAGTTTCCAGAAAAGCTGATTCCTCTGTTTATCTCGAACGCCTTGCAGGGTCAGTCGCTGCCAGTCTATGGGACGGGGTTAAACATTCGCGACTGGATTCACGTGGAAGACCATTGCCGTGGCATTGGAGCGGCACTCCGGCAGGGCAAAGTGGGCGAAGTCTACAATTTCGGCGGCAATTCCGAGCTGACGAACCTGGACCTGACCTACGCACTCCTGGAGGCTCTCGGTAAGCCACGCACCTTGATTCGCTATGTCAGTGATCGCCCCGGCCACGACCATCGGTACGCGATCGACGCGACGAAAGCAAAACGAGAACTGGGTTGGGAACCGCAAACGGTCTTTCAAGAAGGATTGCGGCAGACGATCGACTGGTACCTGTCCAACTCCGCATGGATCGAACGAATCAAGTCGGGAGTTTATCGCTCCTACTACGAACAGCAGTACGGCACGCGCCTGAGCTAGATCATCAAGCACGAGTCCCTATTGGAAAACGCCGAGATTCGTGAATGGGAGGGCGAGGCTCCTGCCGAACCGCACGTGTCGATGAACTCACAATACCAGACGCGGTTCGGCAGGAGCCTCACCCTCCCAAATACATCGCCAACATTCACCAATGACTGCACAAACTATGACACGTGACATGCTTCATCCCCGCGATGAAATCATGCAGACGATGGAACGCATCTATCGCTATCGCATGACCACGACCTCGGGCGGAAATCTTTCCATCCGCGAAAACGACGGCGACACCTGGATTTCGCCAGCAAGGATCGACAAGGGGAATCTGACTCGCAACGACATCGTGCGAGTTCGAGCCGATGGGTCCGTCGACGGCTTACACCGTCCCTCGTCCGAGTTCCCGTTTCATCGGGCGATCTATGCCTGCCGTCCAGAGTTGCGAGGGATCGTGCATGCGCACCCCGTCGCCCTGGTCGCCTTCAGCATCTGTCGCGCCTTGCCGAACACCCGCTTGTTTCATCAAGCCCATTTCGTCTGTGGAGAGACGGGTTTCGCCCCTTATGCGCTCCCCGGCAGCGAGCAATTGGCGCTAAACATCGCGGATGCATTCAAGAGTGGCTTGAACTGTGTCATTCTTGAGAATCATGGTGTTGTCGTGGGAGGTGAATCACTCTCCCAGGCTTACCAGCGATTTGAAGCCCTGGAATTCGCCGCCAAAACGATTATCAAGGCACGACTGCTGGGAGAGGTCCGCTATTTGACCGACGCTCAACTGACCATTGCCGAGCGTCGCCACGTCGACTTCAAGAGTGCGTCTTCAGTTGCGATCGGTAGCGAAGAACGAGAACTGAGACGTCAACTTTGCGAGTTCGTCCGTCGCGGCTGTCGGCAGCGATTGTTGATCAGCACGGAAGGAAGCTTTTCCGCTCGCCTGGACGCCGATTCGTTCCTGATTACGCCGTCACAGATGGATCGATACACCCTGGATGTGGGCGATTTGGTGCGGGTAAAAGGGGACACCTGTTCAGCCGGCAAGCCAAGTCGCGCCGCGCTCGCGCATCAGGCAATCTATCAACGACATCCCGATGTCCGCGCCATCGTGTTCGCTCACCCGGTGAACGCGACTGCGTTCAGCGTCACAAGTGCACCGCTGGATGCGCGAACGATCCCCGAAAGTTACATCTTCCTGCGGGACGTACAGCGCGTCCCCTATGGCGTGCAATATCAGACGGACGGCCAGATTGCTGAATTTGTCTCGTCCAAATCGCCGGCTGCTTTGCTGGAAAATGACGGCGTCCTCGTGCTGGGTACCAGCATTCTGGACGCGTTTGATCGGCTGGAGGTTTTGGAAACAACCTCGGAAGCGATCATCAACAGCCGTCTTGTCGGAGCGATCACGCCGATGGGTGAAGAGGCGATCGATGAGCTGAAACGAGCGTTCTTGAAGGACTGACTGGTTTCAAGCGATCAGTGCGTCCGCATCGGGCTCTTTCAGACACACGGCTGGCGCGAAGATTCGGTACAGGGCAGGGACCACCAGCAGTGTCAGCAGCATCGAACTGACCAAGCCCCACACGATTACCGTGGCGAGCGGTCGCTGGACATCTGACCCCAATCCACGAGCAACAGACGCGGGCATTAGCCCAAGAATCGCCACGAGCGACGCCATTAGAATCGGTCGCATCCTTCCCAACGCCCCTTCAACGATGGCATCATCCACACATCGACCTCGGGTTCGCAGTTCCGTGATCCATTCGACCATCAGCACGCCGTTCATGATCGAGACGCCGAAGAGAGCCGCGAATCCCACTCCACTGGAAACATTCAGCGTCATCCCTCGAACGTACAACGCGAGCGCCCCGCCGATGAACGCGAAAGGAACTGACAGCAGCACCAGCAGCGACTCGCGTTGCGAGCCAAATGTCATCACCAGCAAGCCGTAGATAATGGCGATCGTGACCGGTATGACCAGCAGGAAATGTCGACTGGCCCGTTCCAGGTTTTCGAACATGCCGATCCAGCGAACGGTGATGCCATCGGGAACTAAAACTTCATTGGCGAACAAGCGTTTTGCTTCTGCAACAAAACTCCCCTGATCACGCCCGACGATGTCGCTGCGAACCGTAATTCGCCGACGATTGCTATCGCGAGCAATCATCGTCTGTCCATCGGCCAGCGAAAAATCCGCCACGAGCCCCAGCGGCACAGGGACGCCGGACTTATTATAGACTGGCAGTTGCCGTAGCGATTCGGGAGTGAGCAGATCTCGATCAAATCGCGCAGCGATGTCGAAGCGACGCTCCCCTTCGTACAACGTCCCAATCGGCTCGCCACCCAAGGCGGTGTTGATAAGTTCGTTCACGTCTTCAATGTGAATGTTGTATCGAGCGCAGCGGGCCCGATCAGGCTGCACGATCATCTGCGGTTGCGGACCTTCCTGTTCGATGTTGACATCGACAGCACCGCGCACTTTTCGCAGAACCGTCACCGTCTTCCGAGCGAGTTCGAGAAGTCGATCTGAGTCAGTACCGGAAAATTCAACGGCCAGATTCGCTGATGTCCCATTCGTGTCTTCGGTGACGCTATCAATGATCGGCTGAGTAAAATTGAATCGCGTCGTGGGGAATTCGGATCGAAGTTTTTGCCCGATCTTGGCGATCAGCGATTGCTTCGACGACTCGGACCATTCTTCCATCGGCTTCAGACCGACCATCATTTCGACACGACTTGGGACGAACGGATCGGTCCCGCTGTCGTTGCGTCCTGCTTGAGATGTGACAAAGGTGACATCGGGAAACTCATGAATCAGCCCGCGCATTCGGTTTGCATAATTGGCAGTCTGATCGAGTGATGTCCCCTCGGGAAAATTCGCACGGACCCAAATGACTCCTTCATCCAAGTACGGCAGAAAGTCGAATCCCAGCTTCGGAACAATCTGCACACAGACCCAGATCAGCGAAGCGACGACCCCCGCGGCGACAACCCACCGCAGTTGAATCAGCACACGCAGCAGTGCCGCATACACTGGTCGCGACCACTGCAGCAGAGGGTTCTCCCAATCGCCGTACCCATCACGCAGCAGAAATCCAGCGAGACTCGGGATGACGAACAGCGAAAACAACACCGCCCCCAGCAGTGCGTAAACCACGGTCAGGGCCATCGGTCGAAATAGCAGGCCTTCGATACTGGTCAGCGAGAGCAGAGGGAGATATGCGCAGATGATCATTAACGTCGAAAAGAAGATCGGCCGCTCCACTTCGAATGCCGAATTCAGAATGGTTGCCTTCACCGAAACATTCAAACCGGATCGCTTTCGCTCCGTCAAATGGTGCGCCAGGTTGTCGACCATGATGACCGCGCCGTCGACCAGGATGCCGAAGTCGATAGCACCGATCGAAAGCAGTCCGATCGGGATATTGGTCAGGTACATCAGTACAAGAGCGAACATCAGGGAGAATGGCACGGTCAACACGACCAGGATCGCCAGCCGCGGACTTCCTAGAAACGCCAGCAAGACCAGTAGTACGAGAGCAATCCCCGTAAAGACGCTGTGCCCCACGGTATGCAGGGTGCTGTCTACAAGGTACTGCCGATCGTAAAACGGAACGACTTTGACCCCCTCTGGCAAAACAGAAGTATTGAGGACTTCGACCTCTTGCTTAACCCGGGCGAGCGTCCGCGATGGATTCTCGCCGCGGCGCATCAGCACGATCCCTTCCACGGATTCGTTGCGGCCATCGCGACCAAAGATCCCTGCCGGAACTCGCGAACTGAATTCGATTGTCGCCACGTCTCGTAAATAAACCGGCGTCCCTTCGACCGTATTGACGACAGTGCGTTCCAAGTCGCGCTCGTCCTGCAATGAGCCTCGACCACGGATCACAAACGACATGTCTCCCCGCTTCAAAATGCTGCCACCCGCGTTGGAGTTGTTCGTCTTCACAGCATCGACGATGTCTCCCAATGTCATGCCGTAACGCTCCAACTGGTGCGGATCCAGCTTCAGCGTGTACTGCTTTTCCAATCCTCCAAAGTTCGCGACTTCTGCCACTCCGGGAGTTCGCTGAAGACGAGGTGTGACAACCCAATCATTCAGTGTTCGCAAGTCCATCAGGCCGTGGGCGCGATCACTCTGGAGCTCATATCGATAGATCTCGCCATACGCTGTCGCCAGCGGCCCGATTTCGGGAGACACGCCGGGAGGCAATGTCACGGCCGACAACTTTTCCTGGACACGCTGACGAGCGAAGTACTTGTCGGTCCCTTCGTCGAACACCAGCGAGATGACAGCCAGGCCGAAAATGGTACGCGAACGAATCACCTGCAGGTTCGGCACGCTTCCCATCCCCAATTCGATGGGAATCGTCACCTGCCGTTCGATTTCCTCAGGAGCACGCCCCTGATACGGCGCGATGATTAGTACCTGCTGGGCCGAAATATCAGGGTAAGCGTCAATTGGTTGCTGTGTAAACGACCAGACGCCGCCGACACAGATCAACAGTGTCAGCACGGTGACCAGTAATCGATGCTCCGTTGCCAGTCGGATCAGGCGCGCGATCATGGCGATTCCGCGGTGGTCGCGCTCCGCGCTGCCATCGTCAACGATTGACCCACCAGCGTTTTCAGCAAGATCGCCCCGCGCGAAATAACACGGTCTCCATCCTTCAAGCCCGATTGAATCTCACAGCGATCATTGCGAATTTCGCCGACTCGCACTTCTGTGGCCCGCCACTGGTCTTTGCCAGCATCGACCAGCACGTAGTCAACACGACCGATGTGCAACAGGGATTTCGTCGGAATTTGAATCGAATCACGTTCGTCGGTCCCCAACCCGACTTCCGCAAACATTCCAGGTTTGAGCATCCCCTTTTCGTCCGTGACATCAAAAAGCACGCGCAACGTCCGTCGCTCGGGGGTCAGTGTCGAGCTGACCGCCTCGACGTGGGCAGGGAAGACGACATCGGGATATCCGTAAAATCGTACCTCACAGGACTGCCCCATATGTATTTGCGAGACCTGAGTCTCAGGCACATTCGCCGCGACCAAGACCATGTGTTCCGCAGCTTGACCGAAGACGACCGTTTCAATTCCCGCTCGAGATAAGTTTCGTTCGATCGCAGATTTTTGCTTAAGCGCCGTACGCAACGTCGACTCCGCAGTAAAGACGTCTTTCTCGCGCTGTAGTTGTGCTTGCAGCAACGTCGCTTTCGCCTGCAGGATTTCCTTTTCGGGAACCGTACCACTCGGGACAGAATTCAGCCGTTTGACGTTGGCTTCCAAAAAGGTGGTGTCAGCGACCGCCAGTTCCTTTGTCTTCGTTAATTGACTTTGAGCAAATTCGATCTCGGTCAGCACCCTGAGCCAATCACCGTACAAGCTGGAGAGCTCTGACGTGCTGAATTGCCAACGATCTTCAAATGGCCCCTGTCCTTCACGAACTTGCGCCAGGATCGTGCCACTGACAGAGACCAGCGGCGACGACGTACGCTCCGTCGCGACAACGGTTGTCCCCAACTCCTTGTTCAATGGCGTATCAGGTGCGATCGCGATGATTCCCGGCGAGACCACTCGCACGGGTTCGTTGGCCTCTGCAGGCAGGGGCTCTTTGGGCTGACTCAAGGGCGATGCCGCCCGGTGAGGACGCAGCAACGAGGCAATTACGATGAACGTCACGACAATTGCCGCAATCATCCACGTCCCACGCCAGACCTTCGTCAGGCGCGGGACATCGCCACTTGGGGGAAGAACCGGGGCTGCGCTGGCCATTCGCCATCCCTTGAGTGATTGTAAATCAGACATATTCCATATCGGCTGACAATGAACTGTACAAAGTAGGTCAATCTGAACACAGGGACCTGAATTCTGTTTTCTTGACGATCGACCAGGCCAGAATTGTATGCGGTTCGTCTCCACAAGCGCCAAGCCAATCGGAAGATGTGCCCGATGACCGCGGCCGTTTCTGGTCCTCAGCATGGCGAAGCGAGTATCACTTACATTAGCTTAACGGTTCCGCACCGCGTCCGGATGTAGTGCGCAATCGTTGACCGGGATCGGTTGACATCAGCCACAAAACGTGGACTCTGTTGCCGGAAACTCTTTTTTCGCGGCAAGTGTCACCCTGATCAGTAATGGCGGTCCTTGAGCCAGTCCCTTGGAGAGACCAATGAGTCGCAGCATGTTCGCCCTGGCAGTTGTATTCAGTTCCCTCTGTGCCTGCGGGGCCGAGACCCCCGACGGTTTCCAGATGATTTTTAACGGAAAAGACCTGACCGGTTGGGATGGCGATCCACGACTATGGAGCGTGAAGGACGGTGTCATTCATGGAGAAACCACAGCCGAAAACGCCGCGAAGGTGAATACTTTCCTGATATTGAAGGAAGGAAAGACGAAGGACTTTGAACTGCGCTTGTTGTACCGCTGCAACTCCGCCAATAATTCTGTCATTCAATATCGTTA
>CBIHQO010000172.1:0-9890 GCA_966211735.1 uncultured Schlesneria sp. | reverse complement strand
GGGGGGCACGAAGTCGACCGCAGGAGTGGCTTGATAGGGAGACCGTACTGGCATCTGCCCACCGGGGGGCGGTGGGACGTGCGAGTCGTCGTCGACAAACCCGTTCTGACCGCGCGCGGCGGTCAACGCCACGCCTGTTCCGAACAGAGCGGCGACGACTGCCATTCCCAGCGACTGACTGATGAACCGTATCATTCCAATTTGCCTTTAAGGCGATTTGCATCTTTGGGAGGGCCAACTCCTCATTCCACCGATCTCGTCACGTCGTCTGCGGCTGATCCTCGTACGAGCACCAGATCCGCATCTTCTCGCCACACGAGCACGTGATGTCGATCGCTTTCACGACGTCCCCTTCACGCACCAACTCGACGCTGTGTTGACCCGTCGCATGTGTCTGCGCGCCGCCAATCCGAGCCACCTCTGTGGTCTGGATGACTCGATGCCCGGGAAAAACCGCCTGCGGCGTCTCACGAACAAACTTGTCGGCGGCTCTAGCTGCCATCTTAAATCCTCAATTCATCAACGCCTTTTGGGAGGGCGAGGCTCCCGCCGAGCCGTCTTCCCGAGTTGGACCCTCGACGACTTCGCGGCTCAGCAGGAGCTTCGCCCTCCCACAAATCCCTGTTACTTACTCTTCTTTGGCCATGACGTATTCACGCAACTGAAGCTGCGCCGACGCCAACAACCGCGACACTCGTGATTCCGACAGGTTCAGCACCTGCCCGATTTCTTTCAGTCGCAAATCTTCCATGTAATACAACGTCACGACCAATCGCTCGCGCTCGGGGAGAGCGGCAATCGCTTCGGCCAGCAACTGCTTCTGTTCATCATGCTCCATGCGCTGCTCATCAGCCGAAGCACACTTTTCCGGATCGACTTCCAGTTGCTCCAATGAATGCACATGCACAAACGGCCGCGCGACCAAAGCATCTAAGACTTCATCTGCCGACAACCCCGTCTCGCGAACCAGGTCTTCGGTCGTGACCGGGGCTGGCAATCGATCGTGAGCTTTCACCACCAGCGAAACGCGGCGCATCAGATCCTGGGGCAGTGGGCAATTCCGCCGGGCCTCATCGATGATCGCTCCGCGAATTCGCAGCGAGGCAAACGCTTTGAAATCCACTCCGCGCGTCGCATCGAACCGCTGCGACGCTTCGACGAGTCCCAGGATTCCGGCCGATTCGAGGTTTTCCACATCCACGCCCGATGGCAATCGAGCCGCGATCTTCCCGATCAGATGCCGGACCAGCCACAGGTGTGCCACGACCAACGCGTCACGAGCCGTCTGCTCGGCTGTGCGCGAGTATTCCTGAAGTTTGCGGCCCGCAATCGCTGACATGACGACGACCATCCTTGGTTGTCTGATAACTCACGGAACCGGCAGCCAGTCCCAATGCACACGATCCCGGACGAGGTCCGTTCGCCCGAGCGAATCCAACAGACATGATTAAGGGGAGATGCGGTGTCGATTGTGTTGAGAATTGAGAATCCGTCAACATGACCCCCTGCCAGAAGGGAGACCCAACGCCGGGAACGTGGCGAACATGTCAGCGATCCACCCGCGATCGGCAAGAGTTGCCGCCAGCGTGGCGTTCCCAAGGTAGGGCGTGTGTAGTCTTCGGAACACGCCATCTTCCTGATGTGACATCCCTGGTGCGTTTCGAAGACTCCACGACACCCAATCGGATCACCCAATGTAGAAGGCATTGGAGCCCTCGACAAAGCCTTGCCTTCCCGTGGGATGGGCTTCCAGTCCGTCGCCCTTTGCCTTCGCGCCACCAGCACCACGGAAAGTCCGATGCGTGAAAGCGTCTGTCAGGCCGCGAGCAGACGGCGTTAGGATGGAGTCACCGCAATAGGATTCTCAAACGGACACACCAAGATGATCAAAACGCTCTCGAAGTTCCTGCTGGCACTGCTGATGGTGAGCGCCGGGATCCTGCACTTCGTGCGGTCCGGCTTCTTCCTGAAGATCGTCCCCGACTATCTGCCGTTCCCGCTGGAGATCGTCTACATCAGCGGCGTGTGCGAGATCGCGTTGGGAGTTCTACTCCTCATCCCACGATTCTCGCACCTGGCCGCCTGGGGCATCGTTGCCCTGTTGATCGCCGTCTTCCCTGCGAACATCTATGCCTATCAACATCAAGAACTGATCCCTGCTCCACCGATCGTGCATCTGCTCAGGCTGCCACTACAGGGCGTACTCATTCTGTGGGCCTATTGGCACACTCGACGAGTCAACACGCTTGATGCGGGCGAAACCAAGCTCCATTAATTCCGGATCAGTTTTCCACCGACATTCTCGTCGCCACGTTCGATCAGTTGATGAGCATGTTCCAACAATGCTTTCGCAGGCAGTACATGAGGCTTCTGCCCACTCGCATCCGTGGACTGCGAATTGTCGAGGAACATCCCGGCGAGCAGCCCGTTCTTCAACAGAATCGAGCCGGGATTGCCCGACATCCGCCCCTCCAGCACAAACGTCCCTTCGACTTTCGCATCTTTTGGAATCGATGTTCCACTCACGAATGTGTTTCCAACGGACTCAACACGGCGCGCGGTGCCGGGCATCGCGACGTGATGACCACCTATCGCCTCGTGCAGGACATCCCCAACGCGGACGTCGGGCGAGAACCAATTCACGGGCCAAGTGACCAGCTTTCCCGGTACAGAGTAGATCGCCAAGCCAAGCTGTTCATCCGTAGCGATCATCCGTACAGGTAGTTTCGAACCGACTAAGGTCATCGATTCGATTGGCGCGCCCTCCTCTCCAATCGGAAAACGCTGAGCACTCCAGGAGGCAGACAGCAGGATCGACCGCTGCTCATTGGCATCAATCACGATCGCCGGAGCGTCTCGTTCTGCCCCACGCCAGGGGGCACTCATATGCAGCATCCACAGGGGCCCTGATCTCGCAGCAGTCGCATCGTCGCTGAGGTTGGCTGCGTTGGATGACGATGAAAGTGCACCGCCCCCCGGACCAGAGCCTTCGCCAGCCTCATCTGCTCCCGCTCCACTGCCACTAGTCGGCAACCCTGGTATCAAATCGGCTGATGGTGCACCTGCCGGCGGGTTGGTAAATGATGCTCTCGCAGGGTTTGCTTCGGGCAGCATTGCACCCCGAATTCCAGTCCCTCTGGGCCCCCTCCCACCCGGCAGCCCCATTGGACGTGGCGATTGCACTCCATCCGAATCGATAAAACCACCTGGTCCGATTGCTGGGGTTGATGCCGGTTCCCACTGCAAGTTCGGATCTAATAGCTCACTCACCCGTCGATCGACGATTTGGGCAGTCAACTTGTACCGAAGATCGATCGATTCCTGGATTGATTCGATTCGACGCTGCATTTCCGCGAGTTCAACTCGGACCAGGGTCTGTCGCAATGAGAAGGCGTAAGACACTTTGTTTCGAAGTTCCGCACGCTTCGAATCGTCATAGGGATGCGTCTTCATCGTGGCGGCCAGATCCCGAGCCGCTTTGTCGGCACGCTCATAGGATGTCCTCAAATCGGACGCAGAGATTGCTGGCGGGGGGGGTTGTTGAACGACAGGGTCACCGAGAACGCCCATCCCTCCTCCAAAGCCGCCATTGTTGGCACCGGCCGAGGTACCGCCAAACCCACCAATCCCTCCTCCGCCAGTTGCCCCTGGAGTCGCTCCCACAAACCCGCTTCCGCCTCGACCACCCCGTCCCTTCGCAGCACTAACGCCCGACGATGGGTCGAATCGCCGCACTTCCAGCGAGTCCAATTCGTTGATCAATGACTCCACTTCCGCGAACACTGAGCCTGACACTCGAAGGATGAGTGTGTTGGTCGACGCATCGGTTGCGACATGGCCTCGAGTTGTGGGAACAAGAGTCTCGACGATCTCCTTCAGTGAATGAGCATTCGCACGCTTCAATTTGAACACGTGGAGCGATAGCGGCTCGACTTGAACGGCTTGTTGTGGCGACGGCACACGAGGAGGACCGGAATCGAAAGTCGCTTGCGGCGCTTCTGTCGAAAGGCCGAGCACACGTGTGGCCCCTGTCGATGACCCAGCCGCTGGAGACGGTGACTCGGCTCGAGGTGCCTCCAGTGATTCCTCAGCTCTCGGTGGTTGCCGATCATCCTGCGAAAGCACTGCCGAGACCCAGATCAGTCCTCCAACCACAACGCCTCCGACTCCCATCGCAGCTCGCATTCTCAATCGTGTCATCGGTCCTGCTCCTTCCCACTATCAAAGGGATCTGCTGACGTGGCGGGCCGAGGTACCAAAGTATCATCCCACACTCGTCGAGCCGCCGACTCGAAGGGGGCAAACTCGAGTTGCAACTGTTGCAACTCATTGGCGCGACTGTCCCAATCCTCATCGATCGGGATGACCGCCGACTTCTCAACTGCCTGCGGGTTCGCCGTCTCCATCGGCGACGGTACCTGCTGGGCCTCCTGAGGCTTTGAACCAAACCACAATCGTTGGATCAGTAACCCAATCAAGACAGCCGCGCACAGTGACGCGATCATGCCCCGCCGGAAAATCCAAGGCTTCGTCGAGGTCTGCTGACCCTTGTCCCGATGCATCTGCGACTGCAAATCGGCAGGCAGATCGACCGACGTCGGCTGTTGCACGTGAGCCAGACACTGTTCCAACAGTCCTGCGATTTCGATCGCGCCTTGATAACGCTGATCGGGTGATTTCTCGTGCAGCTTGGACACGATCAGTTCGAGCCATTCGGGGACGTTGGGATTGATCTCACGCAGCGACCGAGGTTGCGTATCAATAATCCTCCGCAGTACGGCCAAGGCGGATTCCGCTCGAAACGGCGGACGCCCGGCACACATCGCGTAGAGCACACTTCCCAGGCTGAACAAGTCCGATCGAGCGTCCAGTGCTTCGCCGCATGATTGCTCGGGCGACATGTATTGAGGCGTCCCCGTCACAATGCCCGTCCGAGTCAGCGACGCATCGTCAACCGCACGAGCCAGCCCGAAATCGGTCAGCATCACGCGATCGACACCTTTCTCCAGCAGGATATTCGCCGGCTTGATATCGCGATGGACCAGCCCCTGCGCATGAGACGCCGCCAATCCGTGTGCCGCCTGCAAGCCGATACGCAGGATCTCGTTGACCTCCAGCGGGCCCTGTCGATCGATTCGTTGCTGCAATGATTCGCAGGCGACAAACGGCATGACCAGATAGGGCAACCGAGCGGTCGTGCAGACCGAATGAATCGGCATCACATGCGGATGGACAATTGCGGCCGCCGCGCGGGCTTCTCGCACAAACCGTTGTCGCGCCGCCCCGCTGCTCGCCAGATGCGGAGCCATCACCTTCACCGCGACGAACCGAGCCAGCTCGCGATGATAGCCTTTCAGCACCACTCCCATGCCACCACGGCCGATCACGTCCAGAATCTCGTATTCGCCGAGTTGCCCGAGCACATTCGGTTGCTCGCTCGGCTCCAGGAAGTCGACCACGAAGTCCGCGGTAAACGATTCGTCTTCCTCGGCCGGTTCATTCAGCGGCCGAGCGAGGCCCGCGGTGTCGGTCGAGTCCCCCGCATGAGTTCGCAGACAGGCTTCGACTTCGCTCCACCAGCCCACATCGCCTGCCAGCGATTCCAGCGTCTGTCGGCAGGCTATGCAGTCCGCCAAATGGTCGGCCACTTCCGATTGCTGCCGTTCAGGAAGCTGATCGGCCAGCAGTCGCCGCAGCCGGTCAATGTCGCACGCTGTCTGAGGATGAATGGCCATAGTCGTTGTCGGTCTGGTCAGTGGGTTCTAATTCAGTGCGATAATTCGATTCGAGTCCAATTGAACAACGGAAAGAGAAGACGATTTGGCACACTGAGACCCGGAGAAAGTCAAAGAGGAGTTGAACCACGGAAGACACGGAAAGAAGAAGAATTCAATCCTGTTTTCCATTCGTGTGTTCTGCGTATTCAGTGGTTCATTTCTTCTCTGTTTACTCTGTCCCTCTGTGTTTCAAAACTTCCTGATCTGTCTCGGATTCATTCTTCCTCTTGTAGTTCAGCAACCCGCGTTCGCAGCCTCGCCATGATGCGGCTGCGAGCCACGTAGACGTTGCCAGGTGTCATCCCCAATTCGTCGGCCACATCGGCGACGCCGCGTCCATCGATGCAGGTCTTCCAGAATGCCAGCCAAGTCGATTCGCGGAACTCGCCACGAATCTGAGCCGCGGCGCATAGCAACAGTTGCTGGCGGTATTCGACTTCGAATTCGGCGGTCAGCGATTCCTGAGAATCGGGGTGTTCGGCCATCAGTTCGTGAGCGTCCGTTCCGCCAGTGGCAACCGCCCACGGACGCTGCCGAGTCAAAAACTTGATCACGCGATGTCGAGCGATCTGGAAGAGCCATCTGCGAAAAGAGGCAGCGGCACCATCTGGCTTCCATTGTTCCAGATCGCACGCCACGGCCGCGAGAACCTGCTGGCAGACATCGCGAGCGTCGCTGTCCTGAAGGCCATGCTTTCGCAGCAATCGCAACAGTATCGGCTCATATATCGCCAGAAACTCAACCCACGCCGCTTCATCACCGGCATTCAGCAAGCGAAGCAACAGGCTTGGTCGAGTTTCAGGCGATGATGGCATCCAACTTCCCCTCTGCCAGAAAAGGCCAGCTCGTTCTGAAATCTTACACAGAAGAACAATTGGAATTGCTATCCATCGCCAGTTCCGGCAGGATTGGCTTTATCAGCGGCTTGCCTGGCGTCATCAATTTGACTTAGCAAGGATTCTGAATGGCAAATAGTTGGTGCAAACCTAAGCCAGCAAACGATAATTGAGCCATAGGCTCGCACGGTTAAAGTAACTCGCAGAAAGCCCGGGATTCCTTGGAGATCACTACCGCAGTTGACACTGTGCCGCCGAGGCTTTCCGTCGAGAAAACGGTCGTCGAGAGCAAAGTCGTAAGCAACAAAGTTGTTGAGAGCAAATGGAAGTATGGGCCGGAATGGCCTGCCGTCCTATGGATTGCATCTCTCCATTTGGGGGCTCTGGCAGCTCCTTTCTATTTCACCTGGTCCGGACTGATCATCGGAATCGTCCTGGCGTGGATCACCGGCTGCCTGGGAGTTTGCCTCGGCTTTCATCGGCTACTCACGCATTCCAGCTTCGAAACTTCAAAATTCTTGACGTGGACGTTCGCCCTGTGCGGCACGCTTGCCGGAGAGGGCCCGCCAATCATGTGGGTCTCGGCCCACCGCAAGCATCATCGCTTCAGTGATCACGATCATGATCCTCATTCCCCGCGGGATGGAAAGTGGTGGAGCCATATGGTCTGGATGCTGCCCCGTCACGGGTCCCAGTATTGGGCTCAGCTTTACCGAACCTACACTCCCGACCTGTTGAAGGATAAGTTCCTGCGATTGCTCGATCGCACTTTCCTGTGGTGGCATCTGGGATTGGGCATCATTCTGCTTGGCACCGGTTGGCTGGTCGGAGGTCTGAACACGGGAATCTCGTACGTCGTCTGGGGGATGTTCGTGCGCCTGGTCTATGTGCTGCACATCACCTGGGCCGTCAATTCCGCAACGCACATCTGGGGCTACCGCACCCACGAAACATCCGACAACAGTCGTAACTTGTGGTGGGTCGGCTTGCTCGCCTGGGGCGAAGGCTGGCACAACAACCATCACGCCTTCCCACGAGTCGCCAGCCACGGCCACCGCTGGTGGGAACTGGATGTCACCAACTGGGTGCTCACGCTCCTGGAAAAGACAGGCCTGATCTGGAACGTCGTCCGCAGATCCAAGACGGTCAAAGCGCCAGCCCCTGCAGGCGTAACTACTCTTTAAGTGGCCTTCGCGCTCCGCCGAGAAGTCAGCCGATGAACGCGACGCCGTGATCCCCATCGAGCTCCGATTCAACAGAGCGCGCGGAATTGCAGTTGGCTTACTTCTCGCGGAGAGAAGGCTACTTAAGCCCCAGTTGCCACTCTGTGGGAAACGATGTCGAGGCGAATTGCTCCTTCGCCTCCGCCAGCATTTCCAGCCATTCCGTCGGCTGGTATCGATCAGAAAGATGAAACAGGACCAAGTTCTTCGCATCTGCACGGCGAGCCAATTGTCCCGTCAAGGTCGTCGTCATGTGGAAGTTCTTCCGAGCTAGCTCCAGATCCGAATGTCGATACTGGCTCTCACAGACAATGGTCTTACAACCTTTCAGAGCCGCCGCCAATTCGGTCATCGCATTCTCATCAAGCAGAAAATCCGTCAGATACGCGATGGAATCGCCTGGCGTTTCTACCAGCAAGGCATCGCGCAGAGCAGCCACTGAATAAGGTTCGCCATTGATCGAGACGAACTCCGTTGCATCTGATCCGTCTTTCACCACCTTCATCCACGGACCTGGCCGTAAGCCCATCGTCGACAGCCGAGCCGTGTCGATATTACTCCGGCTCTTCTCGCGAACCACGTAGGCGATCGTCGGGGTCCGGTGGTCCATCGTATGAGCCTCAACGACATAGCCCGCTCCCGCGAAGAGAATCGGCTGCCTGGCAGCCAACCCTTCGTCATGCGCGATCTCGAACGCCTCTGTGAGTTCAAATCGTGACGTTGATGTCCCCGGATCCGCGATCTCGGTGACTCGCCACGTCCCCGCCATCTCGGTGTGCAAGTTCCATAGAAATCCCCGAAATCGATGCTGCAAGATTCGCGCGGTCTCGCGCGGTCCCCAGATCTGGTTCGGCTTTGAATCGCGGTCAAAGACGCACCGAAAGAAATGATCAAACCCTGCTACATGGTCCATGTGCAGATGCGAGAAACAAAGATGATCGATTGCCTGCACGTCCGAAAATGGCACGCGATCCAAGCAGCCTTCGCCGCAATCGAACAACAACCGCTCCAGCGACTGGCCGGAATCCACACGAACCAGCAGAGCATTGTCACGTCCAGGTTCGCCAAGGATTTCGAATGTGATCGTCATCGTAGTGCGCTCCCATCAACGGCCTAAATGCATCATCAGTCTGCGTCCTGCTCCACGGACAATGTGGACACAGACGAGGTTCGACACGCCGGAAGCCATTCTTTTGCCGACTCGCTCATTCAAGTCCGAAGAACGCGATACACCTCACTAGACGGCATCCAGTGCTCTAACACGAACACTCAAGTTACTGCTGCACCGTTCGAACTGTGGGCCTCGCTGTCGCCTGCCCTGCCGATTCAGGTTCCAAGTGCGAGGTGTCGATCTGGCCCTCTTTCGTCGACAAATTCGCAACGTGTCACTCGCGACCACGCGATTTTCTGACCTGCCTGTCCACCTCAAGACGTGGCCATCTCTTTGCCACCACGTTCCGTGATCTTCGAAAAAAAGCACTTTTCGAAAAAAAAAATTCGCGCACGCTCTGAATTGTTGGCCTATTTTTGATCGACGCCTCCGTCACCCGTTCAGTGCGTCTGCCGGTTCAGTGGTTGATGTCGCCCTGCTTCAGAATCAGGCGGGACAACATCTTTTTTCAGAAAGACCAAGACAATGACTCAGTTAATGAACAGCGTTAAGAATTTCCTGGTTTCCGAAGACGGACCAACCGCAGTCGAATATGCGATTATGCTCGCGCTGATCGTGATCGTCTGTATCGGTGCCGTTCAGAACATCGGAACGAAGGCCCAGACCAAGTTCCAAGGCGCCGCCGACGCACTCAACTAATGCTGCCAGGCATTCGAGAGCTTCAGCACCGTTTCAAGCGAGTTCCGCTTAAAGCGGTGCTTTTTTTATTGCCCCCTTCGCCCGCCAATCGGCGGTGCCTGCCCCAACCGGCGACGCCGAGAACGATTTTGGGACTTGAAAATACGAGAGACGTGGCACTGGTTGGGCGGGTCGGGCCCCCCCGGGCCCAGCGAGCGAGCCGCGCGCCCCCCCCATCGCGGCCCAAGCGGGTGGCCCGCCGGGC
>CBIHQO010000171.1:0-9902 GCA_966211735.1 uncultured Schlesneria sp. | reverse complement strand
TATGGCGGCGGCGGCAGTTTGATTTGCGAAGTCCTGAAGGAAGGGGCAAGAGTGGGATTGCGGCTGGCGTTCGAAGATCATGGTCCCGGCATTGCCGATTTAGATCTGGCGATGAAAGATGGCTGGACTAGCGGACAAGGGATGGGAATGGGACTTTCCGGTGCAAAGCGGCTGGTCAACGAATTCGACATTGTCAGCGAAGTGGGCAAAGGGACGCGCGTCACCGTCGCCCGCTGGAAGTGATCCTCATGTCAGCCACGCAACTTGTGATCGCAGTCCGAGACCAAAGCCAGATCGGCGATGCGCGGCGCCAAGCCGCGAAGGTCGCTGAAGAGGCTGGCTTTGGTGAGAACGGGCGTGGTCGCGTCGCACTGGTCGTCACCGAATTGGCCACGAATCTGGTCCGTTATGGCATCGAAGGCCAGCTGTTGATTCGAGCGACTGATTCTTCGAACGGTCGCAAGTTCATTGAGTTGACATCGATCGCTCGTGGTCCCGGCATGGCCGACATCAGTCGCTGCCTGGTCGATGGTTATTCATCGGGCGGAACATCTGGGACGGGACTCGGAGCGATTCAACGTCACAGTACGACGTTTGATATTTATTCCAGTGTCCCTGGTGGAACAGTGATTTTCAGCCAGGTGGCCGAAGATGACTTACCGGTGTTGAAGCCAGCGCCATTCGTCTGGGGCGTCATTAACATTCCGGCGAAATACGAAGTCGTCAGTGGCGATACCTGGCGAGTTTGCCAGCGCGATCGAAAGTTGTCCTTGCTGATGGTTGACGGATTGGGGCATGGACCGGATGCGGCGAAAGCGGCCCAAGACGCGGCCGATGTCTTCGACAGCGATCCGTTTCTCTCTCCGGTGGCGATATTTGAAAACATGCATGTGCGCATGCGAGGGAGTCGCGGGGGGGCGGTCGCCATCGCCCAGATCGACATGGATCGTGAACAGTTGAGTTATGTCGGGGTGGGAAATATTGCGGGTTCGATCCGCACGGTAGCCGAAGGTTCGGGGCGCGGCCTGTTCTCCCATAATGGAATCGTGGGAGTGCAATATCGCAAAGCCCAACAATTCGAATACCCCTGCCCCAGGGAGAGTCTACTGACGTTACATTCCGATGGCCTGCAATCTCGCTGGGCATTTGACAAGTATCGCGGGCTCTCTCAACGACATCCCGGTATTATCGCCGGTGTCTTGTATCGTGATTTTTACCGTGGCAACGATGATGTGACTGTCGCCGCAGTCCGAATGACATCCGCAGGATCGAGGGCCTGATGAGAATGGAGACTTCGACGAGCCAAGCTCTCACACTCGAACAGGAGAACGAACGGCTACAGTCGCAGGTCCTGGCGATGCAGCAGCAGATCGACATTTTGAACACCGAACTTGCGGAAACGAATCAAGGGGTGGTGGCCCTGTACGCAGAACTCGATGACAAAGCAATCGCACTTCGCGAAGCGTCGGAACTCAAGAGCCGCTTCCTGTCCTATATGAGCCACGAGTTTCGGACTCCACTCGGCTCGATCCGCAGCATTGCGAGAATCCTGCTCGATCACATGGACGGGACGTTAACAGGTGAACAGACCAAGCAGGTCAAGTTCATCCAGCAAGCCGCAGTCGAACTCAGCGAGACCGTCAACGACCTGCTCGATCTGGCCAAGATCGAGGCTGGCCGAATCAGTATCTCCCCCGCCTGGTTTGAACTCGTCGATCTCTTCGAAGCGATCCGCGGCATGTTCAAGCCGCTGCTGACCAACGACGCCGTCTCGCTAATCCTGGAAGAGCCGGCGCAGATGCCTCGCCTCTATACGGATGACAAAAAACTCTCGCAGATCCTGCGAAATTTCATCTCGAATGCCTTGAAGTTCACCTCGTCTGGCGAGATCCGCGTCTCTGCTCGATGCTCCAAAGAAAACGAGGTCACATTTGCCGTGGCCGACACGGGAATTGGGATTGCGCCGGAGCATCACCAGGCGATTTTCAAGGACTTTGTGCAGATCGACTCGCCACTACAGCGAAAATGGCGCGGGACTGGCCTGGGCCTGTCCCTCAGCAAGAAGCTGGCAGAACTGCTCGGCGGCAGTGTGGCCATGCACAGCGAACCCGGCGTCGGCTCGAGGTTTTCCGTGACGCTCCCCCTGCGTTACGATATGGTAGAATACAGAAGTGGCGAAGGATCAGGCGAGGGGAGGACGCCATGGTATGTTAAATAGTGACACGAAAATCTTAGTAGTCGACGACAACCCGGGAACCCGCTACTCGACTTCGCGCATCCTCCAGGGCGCAGGTTGGACGATCGATGAAGCGGGAACTGGAACCGAAGCGCTGGCGAAAGCAAACAACCAGGTCCACATGGTCGTACTGGATATCAATCTTCCAGACATTGATGGATTTACCGTTTGCCGGATGTTGCGTGAGCGGGAAGCAACCGCACGCATCCCGATCCTGCACCTTTCTGCCAGTTTCGTCACCAGCGAAAGTAAGGTCACCGGTCTGGAGGCCGGGGCCGACGGCTATCTGACTCACCCCGTCGAACCGCCGGTTCTGATTGCGACTGTCAAAGCGTTTCTCCGGACGCGCCAATATGAGATCGAACTGCGTCAGAGCGAGGCTCGTTTCAAAGCGGTGTTCGAGAACGCGCTGACCGGGGTCTCCTTGTTGGACGAGCATCTCGTCTATGTCGACGTGAATCCGACGATGTGCAATCTGCTGGGCATGGACCGGCGGCAGATTCTGGGCCGGCATCTGGAGGAATTGGTCGTCGCGGAAAGCCGTGATACTGTCGGTGAGATCATTCGGACGCTCTCGGAAGAGCCGGCCTGGCGAGGTGACCTGCCGCTGCGTCGTGCCGACGGACGCAGCATTCACTTGGAATGGCACGTCTCCAAGCATGCCGATCCGAATCTGCGATTGGCGATTGTCAGCGATATCTCGAATCGGATGCGATACGAATCCGAACGAGAGGCGCTACTGCTTAGTGAACGCGCCGCTCGATCGGAGGCCGAACGTGCCAACCGGCTCAAAGACGATTTCCTTGCCACGCTGTCGCACGAATTGCGGACCCCACTCAACGCCATCGTCGGTTGGTCGCAAGTCCTGCGACTGGGGAATCTTCCCGCCGCTGATGTTGAAGAGGGGCTTGAAGCCATCGAGCGAAATAGTCGTGCCCAGGCGCAGATGATTGCCGATTTGCTTGATATCTCACGAATCACATCTGGCAAGTTGCGACTGGACATGGAACGTCTCGATCTGGCACCCGTGATCGAAGCCGCTTTGTCAGCGATCCAGCACACCGCCAATGAAAAATCGATTCGCGTCACGAAGTCCCTGCAGCCCGATTGCGGTCAGATCCCTGGCGATGCATCACGCATCCAGCAGATTCTATGGAACCTGGTCAACAATGCGGTCAAGTTCACCCCCAACGGGGGGCGTATCAACGTCGGGTTACAGAAGGCTGGCACCAACATCGAAATTCGCGTCTCCGACACTGGCCAGGGGATCGAACCGGAGCTATTACCGAAAATCTTTGAACGATTTCAACAGGGCGATTCCAGCAGCACGCGCGCACACGGTGGCTTGGGCCTCGGATTGGCGATCGTCAGGCAACTCGTCGACCTCCACTACGGGCAAGTCACTGTCGAAAGCGAAGGATTAGGACACGGAGCGACATTCATCGTCACGCTCCCCACCGAATGGGATCAGCAGGACAATCGGCACCTTGCATCCGAACCGCGCTCCCCGCTCGCGGGGCTCACCGATCTGACAGGAACACGAGTCTTGCTGGTGGAAGACGATCCTGACTCACGGAAAATCACGAAACGAATCGTGACGGACAGCGGTGCCGAAGTCCGCGAAGCATCAGATGTCCAGCAAGCTTTGACCCAACTCGATCAGTTCCAACCACACGTGCTGGTCAGTGACCTGGGCCTTCCCGGCCGGGACGGATTTGAATTGATCCGCGAAGTCCGCCAACGAGGGCATTCGTCCAAGACTCTCCCCGCCATCGCGCTCACGGCGTTCGTCCAAATCGAGGACCGCCGCCGCGCATTGCAGTCGGGCTTCCAGATTCACATGGCCAAGCCGATCGACCCTCACCACCTGGTCGGTACGATCGCTTCCCTGGTAGGCGCGCCATCGACGAAGTAGCAGTGTCCTGCGCATCTCCAGACAAGGCAATTGGTTGTGTCATGGTGCAGTGGGCAAGGCTGAGGATTTCGCGTGCAATGGGGTCGGTGTCGGCCTATCAGTAACTAACCACAGTCGCATTTCCGTGGTACTGGGTCTACAGTGTAGAAATCGGACCCAATTTGGACTTAAGGCAAGACTTTTGAACTGGCGATCGCAGGGTCGCCTGAAGGAATTTTTGACGTGGATCACGATGTTTACGACAACCCGCTGATTGGCCGATATGCATCGTCCGAAATGTCCCGTTTGTGGTCTCCACAAACGAAGCATTCGACCTGGCGGAAGTTGTGGATCGCACTGGCCGAAGCCGAGCGTGAGTTGGGACTGGATATTTCGCAGGCTCAGATCGAAGAGTTGAAGTCACACGTTGATGACATTGACTTCAAAAATGCGGCCAGGCACGAAAAAATCCTGCGCCACGATGTGATGGCGCATGTCCACGCCTACGGCGATATTTGTCCAACCGCCAAGCCTATCATCCACCTGGGTGCGACCAGCTGCTACGTCACCGACAACACTGACCTCATCCTGATGCGCCGCGCCTTGGAAATGCTGCGATCCAAGCTGGTCTCGACGATCGATCGACTCGCCAAGTTCGCCGAGGAATATCGTGACCTCCCTTGTCTCGGCTTTACGCACTTGCAGCCCGCTCAACCAGTCACCGTCGGCAAGCGAGCGACTTTGTGGTGTTATGATCTCGTTCTCGATCTGGAAGAGTTGGAACACCGCATCGAATCCCTGCGGATGCGCGGCGTGAAGGGAACAACGGGAACCCAGGCGACCTTCTTGTCACTGTTCAACGGGGATCACAAGGTCGTTGAAGAACTGGATCGACGAGTCTGCCAGAAGATGGGCTTCGACCGCGCTTATGCCGTGACCGGACAGACGTATTCCCGCAAGGTCGATGCCCAGGTGATCGACGTGCTGGGAGGCTTGTCGCAGTCGGCTCATAAGGCTGGTTCGGACCTGCGATTGCTGCAGAGTCGCAAGGAAGTGGAAGAGCCGATCGAAAAGAATCAAATCGGATCATCGGCGATGGCCTACAAGCGTAATCCGATGCGGGCCGAACGGATGTGCGGCCTGGCGCGGTTCGTGATGAGCCTGGCATCATCGGCTGCTCAGACCACCGCCACTCAGTGGATGGAACGAACTTTAGACGACAGCGCGAATCGAAGGCTAACGATTCCACAGGCCTTCCTGGCGACCGATGCGATTTTGATCCTGTATCGCAACGTGGTAGATGGTCTGGTTGTTTATCCGAAGGTGATCGCGCGACACCTCGACGAAGAATTGCCGTTTATGGCGACGGAAGAAATCCTGATGGCCGGTGTTCGCGAAGGAGGCGACCGTCAAGATCTGCATGAACGGATTCGAGTTCATAGCTTGGAAGCGGCGAGAGTGGTCAAGCAACAAGGCCTGCCCAATGACTTGATGGCCCGGCTGAAGACCGACCCCAGCTTCGCCAAGGTCGATCTCACGTCGGCGTTAGATGCCAAGAGGTTCGTGGGACGGGCCCCAGAGCAGGTCGATGCGTTTATCACCGACGTGATTCAGCCAATTCGCCAGCGCTATGCCGCAGATCTGGACCAGTCCGCCGATGAATTGCGTGTGTGATGCGTTTCTGAGTCTGCCACGTGTGTCGCTGAAAGAAACCACACATGCCTGTGTCGCTCGATTGTTTGTGTGCCGGAATCATCGTCGCCGATTCGGTCTGTCAGCCGATTGCCCGGATACCGGCACCGGGCAGTCTGGCACGAACAGAGCGAATCGAGTTCACGATCGGCGGCTGTGCGTCGAATGTCGCGGTTGACCTGGCGCGCCTGGGGCTGCATGTCGGGGTTTCGGGCCGAGTTGGCGAAGATGTCTTCGGTCGCGAGGTTCGAGAGCGGCTGGTGCAGGCTGACGTCGATTGTTCGGGCCTGGTGATGAGCCAGACGGCTCCCACGAGCAGCACATTCGTGCTGAATGTGACTGGTGAAGATCGGCGATTCATTCATTGCGTCGGAGCGAATGCGGAGTACGACGGCAGCCAGTTGACGCACGACGATATCGCGGCAGCCAAAGTGCTGTATGTCGGCGGCTTCGGGCTACTTGAAGGCTTGTCGCCCGAAAAAGTCATCCGCATGTTTCGCATAGCGCGTGAAGCGAGAGTGACGACCGTACTGGATGTCGTCATGCCTGAGTCTGGCGATCACCTCCTGGGGTGGATTCGGGAAGTCCTGCCGTGGACGGATTACTTCTTTCCAAACAATGATGAATCGACACAGTTGTTGAACGGGATTTCTGATGTCATCACCCAGACGCAGCGATTTCGCGAGTTCGGTGCCGGCACCGTGGCAATCACCTGTGGCAGTCGCGGAGCGGTCCTCAATTCCTCGACACAGCGGCTGAAATCGGGGGTTTATCCGGTCGAACCCGTTGACGCAACGGGGACCGGCGACGCGTTCGTGGCAGGCTTTATCTCCGGACTGCTGAGCGGTGTCGATTTGGCGAAGTGCCTGGAACTGGGAACCGCCATGGGGGCGAGTTGCGTCCGTTGCATGGGTGCCACGACGGGAGTCTTTAATTCGTGCGAATTGCAGCAGTTTGTTTCGACTCATCCGCTGAGCGTGGAGTCGTGGTGAATTCGACGTCGAGCGGATCGAGTTGTGTTGTCTATCGCCAGGGGCGTTACAAGTGAACACAGGTGCCGTCGCCACTCGCCCCGAATCAAAGGGACGCCCGCCCGGTCCGCGTGGACATTGGTTATGGGGGAACCTTGGGACATTTCAAGCGGATCGTCTCGGGTTCTTGCGCGACATCGCGAAACAGTATGGCGGGGTCGTTTACCTGCGATTCGGGTATCGCCAGATCTGGATCGTTACTGAGCCGTCGGTGATCGAACAGGTCCTGGTGACTCAGGCGAAACAGTTTCGCAAGCATTTTGCATTGCGGTTGAATCCAGTCGTCCTGGGCAACGGACTGTTGACGAGTGAAGGTGATTTCTGGCTGCAGCAGCGCCGGTTGGCTCAGCCTGCGTTCGCGAAAGCGCAGATCGCTCAGTATGTGCCGACGTTTGTCGAGCATACCGAACGGATGCTGAATCGCTGGCACGCCGGTGAAAGCCGCGATGTCTTACATGAGATGATGGCGTTGACGCTGGGGATCGCGTCCAAGACGCTGTTCGGTGCGGACGGAGATGAGCACGCCGAACTGGTGCGAACGGCGCTGAATGTCACTCAGGAAGAGTTCGTCCGCCGACTCGCGCGCCCGATTCAATTGCCATTGTGGTTTCCGACAGCGGGGAATCGACGACTGCTGCGGGCCGTACGCGACCTGGATGAGATCGTGTACGGGTTCATACGACAGCGACGGGCCTCAGGCGAACAACGCGTAGACTTGTTGTCGCGGTTGCTGGCAGCGCGAGGCGAAGGCAATTCCGGCGGAATGTCGGACAAGCAACTACGCGATGAATGTCTGACGATCTTTCTGGCGGGCCAGGAAACGACCGCGCTGGCGTTGTCGTGGACCTGGTACTTGCTCGGGCAAAATCTGGAAGCGGCCAAACGTGTGTATGCGGAAGTCGACACGGTTCTGCAGGGCAGGGCACCGACGATGGACGACCTGCCGCAACTCAAAGAGACCGAATCGATGCTGCTGGAGTCGATGAGGCTGTATCCGCCTGCCTTCATCGTGGGGCGAGAAGCACTTGTTGATACCGAGGTGGCTGGTTATGCCTGCCGGCGTGGGACGACGATCCTGATGCCGGAAACGGTGGTTCATCGGGATCCTCGCTACTTCGAGAGGCCGGATGATTTTGTTCCCGAGCGATGGCGGAACGATTTCGAGAAGACGCTGCCGCACTGTGCCTATTTCCCCTTCGGGGCCGGCCCGCGAATTTGTATCGGCAACACGTTTGCGATGATGGAAATGACTCTGGCGCTGGCGATGATCGCTCAACGGTTTCAATTCACGCTGGATCCGGGTCAGCACATCACGATGGGCGTTCAATTCACGCTCAGGCCGAAGCCGGGTGTGATGACGACTCTGACACCGAGGTGAGAAAAGGACGAGGGGACCAGGTGGATATCTGCCTGCGGTTGCAGGAAGTGACTTTGACGCTTAGCATCTAGCCGATTGTTGAGTTGAGCCGCACTGGCTGAGCTCCAATTGGCTCAAGGATTCGAGTAAGGAAGAGACCTGAAATGAGTTCGGGTGACATGAGATCTTTCGGAAACAGCGGTGCAGCGGTGACCTCGGCCAAAGGACACGCTGTCGACCTGGCGTTGCTTGCCTCCCGCCTGACACCGGCGATCGAGCGAACTCGCGATCATCTGCTGAGCCTGCAACAGGCGGATGGGCACTGGTGTGCGGAGCTTCAGGGGGACACGATCCTGGAGTCTGAGTACATCCTGCTGCTCTCATTCCTGGGGCAAGGGCAGTCGCAAAAGGCACGTGAATGCGCCGCGTACATGCTGGATCAGCAGTGCGATCATGGTGGCTGGGCCATGTTTCCTGGCGGGCCGATTGAGATCAGCGGATCGGTCAAAGCGTATCTGGCACTGAAGATTACGGGGCACGACCCCAAAGCGGATTACATGCTCCGCGCCAGAGAAGCGATCATTCGAGCGGGGGGGATGGAGCAGGTCAACAGCTTCACTCGCTTCTATCTGGCGATGCTGGGGATCATTCCGTATGACCTTTGTCCGGCGGTCCCGCCTGAAATGATCATGCTGCCGAAGTGGGCTCCGTTCAACATCTATGAGATGTCGTCGTGGTCGCGGACGATTATTGTGCCGCTCAGCCTGCTATGGGCCTGCCAGCCCAAGACCACGTTGCCGCCAGAACATCAGATTGATGAGCTTTACGCGACGCCAGCGAAGACGTTGCCGCGCACGATTGGCGGCGTGAATCACGAAGGATCTCGCGGGTGGTTGAACTGGACAAAGTTCTTTCAAAAAGTAGATAGCGCGATCAAGCTTGGCGAAGGTCTGGGGATCAAGCCGCTGCGCAAACGAGCGATCAAGCTGTGTGAGCAGTGGATTCTCGACCGCCTGAAGATGAGTGACGGACTGGGCGCGATCTTTCCGCCAATTGTCTGGACGATCATCGGTTTGCGCTGCCTGGGCTATAAAGACGACTCAGAAGTGATCGTTCAGCAAATGGTGGAGTTGGATAAGCTCTGCATTCGCGAGAATGATCAGGTCCGCCTGCAGCCCTGCTTCTCACCAGTCTGGGATACAATCATCTCGATGATCGCGTTGCGTGATGCAGGTGTGTCACGACACGATCCTGCGATCCGGAAGGCAATCGACTGGGTTCTGTCCAAGGAAGTGCGGCATCCCGGTGACTGGTCGCTGTCGCATCCCAACGTCGAACCCGGCGGGTGGTACTTCGAATACAACAACGAGTTCTACCCCGATATTGACGACACTTGCATGGCACTGATTGCCCTTGGAAGGTGCTTGCCCGAGGGAGTTGGACGCGAATGGACGATGGAAGTCTTCGACGAACCGAAGACGGGTGGCACGGTTCCGCAGAATTCTGAGAGTCCCGTCGTGTTCAGCGGTCGCTCGGCCAACGCCGAAAAAGCGATTGCCGAGTTGGAAGCGGCCGCACCGATGGTCAACGCGATTCGTCGCGGCGTGCGCTGGCTGAAGTCGATGCAAAGCAGCGACGGCGGCTGGGGAGCCTTTGATGCGGACAATACTCGAGAAGTCCTGACAAAGGTTC
>CBIHQO010000170.1:0-9904 GCA_966211735.1 uncultured Schlesneria sp. | reverse complement strand
TTCGGAACACACCATCTTCTCTCCAGGAACATCACTGGTGCGTTCCGAAAACTCCCGCACCCTCCATTTATCTCAATCACAACCCGACCATCATCCATGAAACGACTCATCACTGCCTTCACGTTGCTGCTCGTTGCCAATGTTGCCCGAGCGGAGATCGGTATCATTTCGCCTGCCGATGCCAATCAACTCATTCAGAATGAGGACGCCAGCCAGCGGCCCGTCGTTGTGGATACTCGCGGAGGCTACAAGGACTACTTCCGCGGCCACCTTCCCACCGCGCATCATCTCAACTTCGATACGCTTCGCGGCACCGAGAATGGCGTTCCAGTCCAGTATCTGCCTGACGACATCACCAAAGCATTGCTGATTCGAGCCGGCGTCGATCGCAATCGCACCCATCTGATCTATGCGACAGGCGATGTGCTTCCCAACGATGAAATCCTGAGCGCCAGCATGGTCGCCTACGTACTGGAAAAGTTTGGTGTGAAGGACATTCGCATCGTTGACGGTGGTCTTCCTGCCTGGACACAGGCCAAGTTGCCCGTGACGCAGGAATACTTTGGCAATGCTCCGGGGACGTTGCCCGAAAAGGGAAACAAAGAGATTGCGATTGCAGTCGATGAACTGCTGGAACGAAAAGGAAAAGCCGGCGTCGTGCTCGTCGATGCTCGCCCCCACAATGAGTACATCGGCGACGACGACATCTGGTTGCGAAAGGGTCATATCCCGGGTGCGATCAGCTTCCATTGGGCTCGGCTGATGGAGAAAGACAACACCCACAAGTTCAAACCCTTCACGCAGGTGAAAACCGAACTCAAAGCGGCCGGGCTGGAACCAGACAAAGAGATCATCGTCTACTGTGGCACGTCTCGCGAAGGAAGCCTGCTGCGGTTCTATTTGAAGCACGTCGCTAAGTTTCCCAATGTGCGGCTGTATGAAGGGTCGTGGAAAGAATACGCCTCCTTGAAGCAGCATCCCGCCGAAACGAAAGAGAACAAAGCCAAGTGAGGTCTACCCCATGCTGACCTCCATTCTGTTTCTCGCCGTCTGCTTTGTCGCCTTCACGAACGGAGCGAACGCCAACTTTAAGGGTGTGGCTTCGCTCTACGGGAGCGGGACGACCACGCTGCGCACGGCCCTCTACTGGGGGACCGCGACCACATTCGCAGGGTCGTTGGCGGCGATGTTTCTGGCTGAGGGAATGCTCGATAAATTCAGTGGTCGCAAAATCGTTCCCGATTCATTATTGCAGTCCCCCGAATTTCTAACCGCAGTCGCCATCGGGGCCGCATTGACCAGCTTCCTGGCGACAAGACTCGGCTTCCCGGTCTCGACCACACACGCTTTGGTGGGGGCGTTGTTGGGAGCGGGACTGGCCGGAAGTGGCACCGAAGTCCATTTTGCCGCACTCGGAAAACAATTCCTCTACCCCCTGTTCTTCAGTCCGATCGTAGCTGCCGTTTTGGGTGCTCTGACATACCTGCTGTTAAGGGCCTTACGGCTTGCTCCCGACCATCGCACTCGCACGCTGGATGTGCTGCACTACATCAGCGCCGGTGCAGCCAGCTTCGCTCGCGGCTTAAATGACACACCGAAGATGGTGGCGCTCTTGCTCGTCGTTCCCGGCTTCGACGCACGCTGGGGCGGGCTGGTCATCGCCATCGTCATCGCTCTCGGCGGCCTGCTCGATGCCGATAAAGTCGCGGAAACACTCGGAAAGAAAGTCACCGCGATGAACCCCGGCCAGGGCTTCGCCGCCTGTCTTGTGACAGCAGGCCTGGTCACCACCGCCAGCTTTCATAGTCTTCCTGTCAGTACGACCCATGTCAGTGTCGGTTCACTGCTGGGCATGGGAGTGACAACGGGCCAGGCAAAGTGGCGAACTGTCGGAGAAATCCTGCTCGCCTGGGTCAGCACGGTCCCTTGCGGGGCAATCCTGGCGGCCATCGCCTACGGTGTGATTTCCTGGTTCTAACGGCGCGAGGTTGCACGAGAGATGGTTCAGACCGATGAGCAACAAATTCGCATCCTGGCCGAACAGGAGATCGATCCACGTCTTGATCTGGCGGTGATCACGACCCAGCTCGCGTTGGACCGCACACAACTCTCCTGGGTGCGCACAGCGTTCACATTCATGTCAGCCGGACTGGCCCTTGATAAAGGGGCCGAGGCGATGCATCGGGCGAGTGTCCTGGCGGGAACAAATTGGGTCCGCAGCAGTCATGCCATTGCTGTCGTTCTAACAGCGGCAGCAACGGTTTCTCTGCTGATTTCAACATACACCTACTATCGACAAGCTCGTCGTCTGGCAAAGCTCAGAAACACCATCGTCTGGCTTCCCCCGGCGCTGTTTCTATCGCTCCTTGTCGTCTGCCTCGGCGGCACCTTGTCGGTCCTCTTATTGATCTGGCATCGATTAGAGCCGTGATGCAGGCAAAAGTGAATAAACTGAGATGACGCGCCCGACGTTGACCGCGACAACCGCAAAGGAACTCCAACTATCGACAGGCACTCCTGCCGCCGAACATCGCATCGATGAAGCGTTGGTCCACGCACTGCTGCGGGATCAACATGCAGACTTGGCCCAGTTACCAATCCAGCAGGTCGATGCCGGATGGGACAACACGATGTTCCGGCTGGGCAACCAATTGGCCGTTCGCCTTCCTCGTCGCGCGGCAGTCGCGTCACTGATCACACACGAGCAAACTTGGCTGCCACAAATTGCCAGTCGCCTGACGCTTCCAGCACCAGTCCCCGTCCGCACGGGTCGACCCGCTTTGGGCTACCCCTGGCATTGGAGTATCCTGCCCTGGCTGCCCGGCGTGTGCGCAGACCACAGCGACCTCGACTCGACCGAAGGCTCACGCTTCGGCCTCTTCCTGCGATCACTTCATGAGCCGGCACCACCAGACGCGCCACTCAATCCCCTTCGCGGCGTTCCCCTCACACAACGTGCCGCGGTCCTTGAACCTCGCATCCAGCGGTTGCGAGCATCCACCAGTGTGATCACGCCACAAATTCTGCATCTCTGGCAAGCTGCTCTCGCTGCCCCCATTGATGTTGCCCCTACCTGGTTGCATGGAGATCTGCACCTCCGCAACATCCTCGTCGAAAATCGAAGAATCTCCGGCATCATCGACTGGGGAGACATCACATCGGGGGACCGCGCCACTGATCTGGCATCGATTTGGATGCTGTTCATTGAACCGGAGGTACGAGAGCAGGCGTTCGCCGCGTACGGTCAACCATCGCAGGCCACGCTGCTGCGAGCGAAAGGCTGGGCCGTGCTGTTCGGAGTATTCTTGCTCGACACTGGATTAGTCGACAACCCGCGCAATGCCGCAATTGGTGAACGAATCCTGCGTCAACTGGATGGTTCGTCACACACCGCTCACGATCAGCCTAATCCGCCCCCAGCCGTTCTTTGAGGTGAGCCAACGCACGCACCCACAGCATCCGGACAGCTCCTGGAGCGCGATTCATTCGTTCCGCGATCTCTGGAAACGGCAACCCTTCCAGATGCCGCAACACCAGGACATCACGATAGTCTTCGGGAAGCCCCTCAAGAACAGTCGCCAGACGGTCACGCTCTTCATGGACAATCGCAGCCTGGCTGGGCGACGTCTGCGTCGCCGCCAACAAGGCGTCCAGGCGCTGCGCCGATTGCTCCAACAGTGCATCCATGGAAACCTCCAACGAAGCGTCGCGCTTGGCCGTGGCCACGGACTGCAGTTCATGAGCCAGTACATGCCCCATGATCCCGCGCAGCCAACCCGCCAACTCAGCGTCTGACGATCCTCGAAATTGCCCCGCATCGCGAGTCGCCAACAACAACGTCTGCTGAACAATATCTGAAGGATCAACTTTCCCGCGCAGCACTCCATCCACGCGAGTTCGCGCCAGCAGCATCAACCAGGATCGAAAACGATCGGTGCTCAGCGACATCACATTCCACCACAAGTCAACGATAAGAGGTGACGCGACGAAGCCATCGCAACGTCATCAGTAGCCACACGCCATACACGGCACCAGGCACCAAGATTAGATACCAGCCGTCAAATCGATAGCCTTCGGACAAGTGCTTGCCGTCCAGATCCATGCCAATCATGAGAGTGGCCAATCCGACGGTCGCGACAAGTATGGCTAACCCAACCTTGAGCAATGTCGGTCTGGCTCCAGCCCGAATCGACTCAATCAGCATCTGCGGAGAACAAGCAAGCGGTAACCCGACGAGGAACACTGCCGCCAATATCACCCAGGCAAGCAGCGAGGATCTCTCGCTCGTAGCGAGGCAATTCAAGTTCACGACAGCTTTAAACATGGCGTAGGACCAGACGCAAGCGAGGACAATCATACAAGTGGCTGGCCAGAGTCGAGTTCGTCGCGGCCAGGCCCAGCGCAACAGTTGCCGGGGCCCAATGATCAGCAGCCAGATGATCATTCCGCATCCCAATGCGTTCGTCGCGAGAGACAACGCCGCCCAGTTGCGCATCCACGGCAATCGACGCAGGTTCCTCGGAATCGGCTGCGGCGTGATCAAGATCTTTTCCGCCGGCGTCATCTGCTTGATGCGACCTGAATCGTCGGTTGGCAGGATCAAATCACTGCGGGTCTGGCTTCCCTCATTGACGATCACACGCGGCGCCTGACCAGCAGCCCATCGACTCATCCAGCCGTCACTCCCGGTGACAATATCGACCCCCGCCTCTTTGGGGGTCGCGAACTGCGAGAGTAACTGGCCATCGCTACTGACGACCACATTCCTCTGCCCCGTACTGATCATAAGCGCCTTGCCCGACTCCAACAGGTTGATCTTCGCCGCCGAATATCCCAGCAGCTTGGGCATCGTCCGTTTCCAGAGCTGTTCGTTCAATCCGCGTGAAGCCACCAATTCAGGGGCGCCCTCATACTGCTCACCGACTCGCCAGAAAATCAGTTCGTCGATGGCGTCACCATTCAAATCAAATTTCCAGACCTGATCATCGGGGTGCGCCTTGTGGGTCTCAAGCACCTTTAACTCGCGGATCCCACCTACCGTTGCCGCATCGCCCTCATGCGGAATTCCCAGCAGCCAATCCTCGTTCTGCATTGGCCGCTGTGGATCATTTTTCGCCTTCGAAATCAAAACGACATCGCGTTCGGTTCGATGGAGCGTCAGCAGCTTTTGCACTGACGACATGTCATGCGGAGGGATCAGGCCCGGCCAGCGATTCTCGAATAGAACCTTCCCGGTGCCGCCATCCAGAACCTGCAGCATCAACTGTCCATCCACCAAAGTACCATCGGGATTTGGCTCAGGAATAAAACCCAACACAACGACCTCCGCACCTGACTTGCCATCGACATTGGCAATCGCGGCCTGAAGTACCCCCTTCTTTTCTGTGATGAATTGCTGCAGCGACGAATTCCTGCTGAATGCCTCTTGTTGCTGCATGTCCAAGTCTTCCGCAGGCTGATAGATTTGGGCGTGTATTTCCGGCCACAACAGATGACCATCGCGTCCGTTAACGGCCTGCACCAGCATTTCTCGCTTCCAGTTGCTAGGCCATGACATCGCAGAAAAGGAGACCAGCAGATCTTGAACCCCATCATGGTCGAGATCACCAAATTGCAATGACTGCATCCAGTCTTGCGATGAATTCCAACTTGAATTCCTGTCACATGGTTCCTCTTTCAGAATCTCGTTCCATTTCAAGCGACCCGTCCGAGCCTCGAGAATGGCCAGACCGTATTGAGAGCGCGCTTCCGCTGACTCGATTCGCGACTTACTCATCTGCCAGTTGTAAGGGACGATAATTTCCAGCTCGCCATCACCCTCAAGATCTTTCCAGTGTGGCTTCGAGGCTCGAAACTGAATTTGCTCAATACCATCCCAGGGCGGCACAGAGATCTGAGGTGCTCTCCAGAATCGACGCCGTGTTTTCGGTGAGATGAGATCAACGCCCAACGCACGCGAACGCACTGGCTGGGCACCTGCTGGCACGTGCTGATACCATGTATCATGCACGGCGAGTACTTCAGTCAGCCCATCGCCATCCAGATCCAACGACGGTGTGGTTAGCGGGACGTAGTCACTGATATTCTCCTCGCTACCCCAGTCGGCGATTTGCTTTCCACTGCGTCCCGAGATAACTGGCAACTTCCCTCGGCCGCGAGTAAACGATGGCAACAATTCACTGAGACCATCTCCATCGAGATCCATCAGTGGCCGCCATTCACCAAAGCGTCGCCAACCAGTTGGGTTTTCGCCTTGGAAGATTCGCAGCTCTCCTGAAAAGTTGCCGAGAAAATTGGAAGGCCCCCTCCCCTCTGCCATCTTCACGGCAACCAACTCGTCGCGGCCATCGCCACTCAAATCGATCGCCTGGGCCGCAGCCAGATCGTTCGCCATCTCTTCGAAACGCCCCGTGCTGGCATCTACAACATAGACGCATCCCTGCAACTGTGGAAACTTCGACTCCAGAAACGTCGTGATGAGTAGCGAGCGTTGCCCAGTGAGCCCTTGGCCCCACCACTGAGGCGGAATCACGAATGGATGCAGGAAGGCGCTCGATTTGCCGACGACCGGCGTCCTTGTCCACCAGAGTCGGCGGCCGCTCTGTCCGGAGAAGCAATCGATAAAGAGCGAATGCCCCTCATCTTTCATTCCGGCCGATTGATCCTCACTCACGGCGTCATTGTCGATGGAAACCACGAACACGTCCCGCCAGCCATCCCCGTCGAGATCATCCCCCACGACAGGCGCGCTGTGTCGCCCGACGAACACGTTGCTGGGTCGCCGCTGACGCCAGAGCTCGTTGCCAGTGCGTCCGTCCAGAATGCGACAATCGAATTCCATTCGCTCGGAACTCAGCACAATTTCCTGGATGCCATCGCTATTCAGATCACGATGCTCGATGAAATACCGCTTCTGCTCTGCTGCCGCAAAAGCGACGTTCCAGCCCGGCCGAGTGGCATCGGCACCTGGACCATCTGCAGAAAGGGCGACCAGTCGCAATCCAACGGAACCTGCGTTCTGCTCTTCCTGTACCAGCAACACTTCGGGTAGCCCATCTGCGTCGATATCAAACACCCGTGGGTGGAGGACTCCATTGGTACTACGGCCGTCAGGCAAGGTCATTGGACGCCCGATTTGTGTGCCAGTGACCAGATCAAACGTTAGTAACTCGGTCTCTGCCACGACGACGACCATTCCCGGGCCAATCAGGGGAACGCCACCAGACGGCACGATCGCCAGCCTGGGAGTCGTCCCCCGCACTTCGACGCTCCACAATGGTGACTTATCTCGAGCATCCATCGCAAAGACTCGAGATGATGCGTTGCTTCGATCCTTCGATGGGATTCCCAACTCGACCACGATGATGGCCGGAGTCGTATTTCCGTCTGGCCCTGGAATCGACGCAAGGACTGCATCGCCAAATTGTCGACGCAGGTCCGTCTGCGAAGAGATGGTTTCAATCGTGCTGCCTGACGCATCGGTAAATCGGGCCGCATGCCACCACAGTGGCCGCCCAGTCTTACCGGAGACCGCAAACAGGCTATATCCCTGATGAAGCCGCCAGACCAGATCCGGAATGCCGTCGTCATCCAAATCTGGCAACGGCCGTAGAGCCCGCAGTGGTGGCTGATTGGCGACCTTCCAGCCAAAGACGGTGGCATTCCACCATTGCGATCGCAGTTCGTCAGTAGGAACAATGTCCTTCAACGCTTCAGATTTTGTTGAGATATCCAGCGTCCAGATCTCTTTCCCCGTTGCTCCCGACACACGAGAGAGAATATTCGTCTTTGCTCGCGCCCTCGCGGGATCTGAGTCGGACGTGAAGGGAGAATCGGGCATGACCAGCAAGTCCGGCCCCGCTCCGAAATCGACGAATTCATAACCGGTCATCGAATTCAACGCTACCGCCGGATAGAGCTCTGGTCGATTAACATCGACCGCGACTTCTCGGGAGGGACCGCGATCCAGGGTCAACCAACCAGTCTTACTAAGCGATCCGCGCCCGACTGCACGCAGTTGGTATTCTCCTTCGGGCACCAATGTCGGCTGTTCATTCGGTACGGTGAACGACGGCACAACTTGTTCACCAGTCGCGGTCAGCACTTCACCGCTGAGTGGACCTTCTTTCGTGGCGAGCATCAGCCTGCCGTTACGAGCATCATTCCACATCTCCCACCACTCAGTCCCACCGACAACAAGAGCAGCCGTCACGGCGACCGCTCCGACGGTGACAGCCAAGGATCGACCATGCTGTTTCAACCAGCGACCAGCACGCTCCACAACCGTCGCCCGCCGCGCTTTGATCGCGCGACCTTCTTCAAACGCACGCAGATCATCGGCCAACTCGCGCGCATGTTGGTATCTCTGCCCCGCGTCCTTGCAGAGGCATTTCAGAATGATCGTTTCCAAGTCGCGTGGCACGCTCGGCGCGAACTCGCGCGGTGGCCGCGGTTCGGTGGTTAAGATCTGCGAGATCACGATGTGAGGCGAATCGGAATCGAACAGCGGCCGCTTCGTCACCAGTTCATAGAGCGTTGCCCCCAAACTGTAGATGTCGGTGCGATGATCCACCGGATGCCGCAATGCCGACGCTTGCTCGGGACTCATGTAGCGCGGCGTTCCCATCAATGCGCCGCACAGACTGAGCGTGACATCGTCCAGACGCTTGGCCAGACCAAAGTCGGTCAGCCAGATGCGACCATCGAGTCCCAGGATAAGGTTGCCCGGCTTGATATCGCGATGCACGACACCGCGTTCGTGCGCGTGCGCCAAAGCTTCCGCCGCCTGCAGTCCCCACTGCGCAATCGTCTTATTCGAAATCGGATCCGCAGCAGGATCTTGAGCCACCTCGCGCAGACTGCGGCCCTCGATCAGTTGCATCGCATAGTAATGGATCGACTTCTCCACCCCGACCGCGAACACTGGCACGATGTTTGTGTGATGCAACGATGCGATCGTTTCGGCTTCGCGCTGGAAGCGCTTCATCGCCTCGGGATCCGCAACGGCACCGAACCGCAGCACCTTGAGAGCCACCTGCCGTTTCAGCGAGATCTGCTCAGCTTAATAGAACACTCCCAATCCACCGCCACCGATTTAGCGAACAATGCGAAAAACAGCCAAACGCGCCGGAATGCCTTCCGTGGGCTGCACCGCCCGATGAATGAACTGCAGACTCGCCAGGCAGGCATCGATCTGAGACTGAAGCTCCGGGTGTGCCGCAACCAGCGCCTCCCTGTCCACATCCTCACCCGCCTCAAGACGAGCCAGACACTGCTCCATCAGTTCGACCAGTACGGACCCAGGCTCCGCCTGTATCGCGTTGACGGTAGGGGCCTCTGGATCAACAATTTGAGGATTAAGGTTGCTCATGAAGGTTTCCTGCGAATGCATTCGGCAACGCTTTATACAGAACTTGCAGGCATCGCCGCCTCGTCATCTCCCTTGATAGGCCTGAAAAGAAACCGAGTGTCACTCAAATTCCGCGGGCAAATCTCAGAATTCATTCCCACTTCACCTTCCGCGTTGAATTGCCATTCACATTAACCCGACTTCCCCAGTTGTTGACCTCAGCACTTACGGCTCAATGCGCGGCTGGTCAACGTTTCCACGATATTTGTGTTTGGATTATTCTGGCAGGCAGTTTCAGGTGGAGTTTGTCGAGCAGGATTTGTTGATGATCGGACGGTCGGGTGATGCAGCGTTTTCGGATTTCGATGCCATTACCGAGCGAAAGCACGACATCCACCAGCCGGATCTCACTGAAATCTGACAGGACGCGGCGGCACAAACAAAGGGGATACGTCCAATATCGCGAGATTCCTGGGGGCGGGCTTGGCACTGCGATCCATCAGAACTTGCGTTCGATATCTTCGATCTCGTCAGCTGGCTCTCTGTCTTCGGGGA
>CBIHQO010000169.1:0-9978 GCA_966211735.1 uncultured Schlesneria sp. | reverse complement strand
GCTGCGAACTCCCAATTGTCTGGCAATCGAATCTTCGAAGACGGCCACACCCAGGACGCCGCGTTGGATGGAACCGTACAGGATCAACTCGGGTACGAATTGATTGACGATATCGACCGGGACCGCAAACCCGACACCCGAAAACGTACCGGATGGACTGACGATCATCGTGTTCACGCCAATCAGTCGGCCGGCGCTATCCAATAATGGTCCGCCCGAATTGCCGGGGTTAATAGCGGCGTCTGTTTGAATCACCCCCTCAATTGGTCGTCCGCCGATCGATATCATCTCACGCCCCAATCCGCTGATGACCCCGGTCGTCAGCGTCTGGTCGAGGCCGAATGGACTGCCGATCGCAAACACCTTTTGACCGACCTGCAGATTGGACGATTCACCGATGTCGATTTTGCGAAGTCGATCAGGTGGAACGTCGACCCGCAGCACCGCGAGATCCTTGTTCGCTTCATACCCGACCAATCGAGCCTCCCACGTCGAGTTATCAGCAAGTGTCACTCTCGCCAATTGCGCATTCCGAATCACGTGGTAGTTCGTCACGATGTGGCCCACGTCATCATAGATAAATCCAGTCCCCGAACCTTCGGGGATGTCCATCTCATTCAGACTCAGACGATCGCGTCGATGTGACAGGGATGTGACGTGGACGACGCTGGGGGACGCCTTGCGAAAAATCTCGATCGTCGATTTTTCGTCATCCGCCAGATCACCACGCGGGGTGATTGGTCGAGGTTGCGTTGCCGCCGGAGGTGACAGCCCGGGAAGATACCCGGCATTTCGCAACATCAATGCGGAGACCGTGACCAGCAGCACCGCCACCAGCCACACTGGAACGGAAGGACTGGGTGGCGTGGCGTGGGGTTGTGAACTGGCAAATTCTGGATTGCCGGAAGTTGAGCGATCATTCATGACGGAGATTCCAAGGTGTGTGGAAGGCCGTCTGAATTCTACTGTCAGCCAGATCGAACGCCAGTCGCGCTGCACCCGTACTCAGGGCCAACAGCTTTCCAGTTTGGGTGGCACGCTCTGAGGCTTTGCGAAGGGCGTGGTCTTGAATGAAGCGAAATTCTGCGTTTCACCTAAATGACCGTGCGCGATTTTGCTCGTAGATATGGCGATGACAACGCGATGCCGCGATAAGGCGATGCGTTTGCTATTTGGGAGGGCGAGGCTCCTGCCGAGCCGCGCCCTCCCAAATACTAACACTGTTTCGCGAGCAGAATTGCGCACGGTCATTTCGCGTTCGCTCTGCGAGAAGTAAGCCAATGAATGCGATGCCGTGATTGCCATCCCATTCCGCCGCACGAGGAGCGCGGGTTGGCCGTTGGCTAACTTCTCGGCGGAGCGAGACCGCGACTTTGAAGCAGAAGACACGGCCAGGTCGAGGACTCTGTGTCCATGCCGCCCGAGCTTTCGGCCGCCGTCTAAACCGCGAGGCCCTTTTCGACCCGGATTCGGCGAACTTCGACCAACACTTCGTCGACAATTTCGCCGTTGCGTTCGAGTGCGAGGAATTCCAGATAGTTCACACCGATGTTGGCAATGACCGAGATGATCGCTGCAGCGAGATGCAGTTTGTCGGGCGTGATGCCGAACAATCCTTTCGCCTGCATCGGCGAGGCGGGGTCAGCGGCAGCCCCCAGCGCTCCGGTACACAACAACAGCAAAAAGGCGCCCACCATGGCGGGCACCGTGCGGTATTTCACGACTTGGCTGCGAGCGCGAAACGTGGCGGGCAAGCGATAGGCGTTGGACGTTTCTTCGATCCACCGCCCGGTCCCCATAAAATAGGTTAACACGATCGCATGCACTAATGTCGTGAAGCAGAGTGCCGCTAACGCTGTTAAGAAGTGATACTGAACCCCCTGTTGAACGGCGGCCGTCGCAACTCGCGGATCCTCAATCATCAAACCCAGCATCATCGCCGCGATTAAAGTGACAGTGCTTATGATCGCCAACGGCAAAAAAATACGGACCACATTGTCTCCACGGTTGATCTCAAACAAAACTCATTCAGCGGCGAACTTCGCCACTTTCGCATTACTTTGACGGACGCTTATCTTCGGCAAACTGAAATGGCTTACCCGCCACGAAGTCGGTGCTGACGATCGTCGGGCACCAGTTGGCTTCCACATGCGCGACCACCAGGTCCGTTCCTTCAAAATGGTTCACAAATGGCTTCATTTTTGACGAATACATCGTATCGGTCATGTCGCGGACCAGCAGAACATTTTTGCCCTGAGCAACCAGTTGTCGAATCGCAAAGGGCCGTCCCAGGACGCACATGTTCAGGTGAACGCCCATGATGATGACATTGTCGAGACCTCGTTCTGCCAACAGATTGAACGTCTCCTGCCCGTTGTCGGTGATCGCGTCTTCTTCGGCGATGTCGATCGTCTTGATTTGACGAGTCCAGGGAGGAACGATTTCGCATTTCGTCGCGCAATCGCATCCCATGTCGGTGTCATCGATCGGCAGTTCGGACTCGCGTTTCGGATCGGGATAGCACCACGCGGTTCCCCATCGTTCCACGGTGGAAAGCGGAGCTACGGTCCTGGCGAACTTTGCTGTTAGCGCACGTTTGCGTTGTGGGAAGTCTTTGTAGAAATCAACAGTCGTACTGGGCGCATGAATGATGAAGACGCCGCGCTGACGAGCGGCCGCAATGACCTTGTTCATGGGAGCCGCCAACTCTTCGACGCGGTGGGCGGCCCCTTTGCACCAGTGGTTGTCCCACATGTCGCAGATAATCAGCGCGGTTTTTTTGGGATCCCATTCTTTGGTCGATTCCACAACGTCTTGCGTCCGCGATCCGTCTGCCGCTGTCTTTGTCACCCGGGATCGTGCATGCAACACCAGCGGATTCGTCGCTCGTTCCACAGCTTTATCTCCCGCGTTCACGCTGTGGCCGCGAAGATTCGCCAGCACCGATCCAGCAATCAGTACCAAGCCCGCAATCACTGTTCGTCGACGCATGACGTTCATCCTTCACCACAAGAATCACGAATCGCACTGCGGCTGGTATTCTGACTAAGTGACGTTCGAAATGCACGCGGAGGGACAATGGCGGCGTCTTCATGAGTGGCCTTCACGTTCCACGAGAAGTAGACGGATGAGTGCGGTGCCGTGATCCCCATCCAGTCCTGATCCATTGGGACATGCGGATTCGCAGTTGGCTTTGTTCTCGTGGAACGAGAAGGCGACTTGGGGTTGCCGCGGATCCCGAGATTGTCAGAAAGTCGACATCTTTTTGCGACTGACCTGACGATCACTCGACGCGGCAATGCCGAACGCGTTATCACTGGTAGCTCCGATCTTGCCGCGATCGGGAATTGCCCACAATTGTACAACGATGAGTTCAGGAAAGATCAAGGATGTCACCGGATTCTGTCGCCATTCCCACGCCACAACCGTCGACGGAATCAACAACTCCTGCGGCCATTTTTTCGCTGCGGTTTCAGTTGCTGCTGGGGGTCAATGTCGCGTTGGTCATCCTGTTGACTCTGGCCCTGATTGCGGACTATCGCCGGGAACTGGCTCACCAGCTCCAGCATGAGAAGGCGGCGCTACTTGCCGAGGCAGAAACGATCGCGGCAGCACTTCCCGCATTGAACGAGGTGAATGCGGTCTCCATTCGAAGGCTGTTGGACTCGATCCTGACTGGCATGAGCAAGACGAGTGCCCCTCGGCACCGCATTCAAGTCGAATGGAATGGTCAAATCGTGGAATCCAAATCGGCGACGGGCAGTCCGCTGCGCGATGATCTCGCCAGGTCAAACTTCCCATCCAAGCCGACAGGAGATGGCAACGCGGTCTGGGAAACAAAAGACTTGGTCGTCGGGATGTGCTCCAAGTCGGGGTTCGTGGTTCACGTGGCTGAACCACTGGAAGCAATTCGTCTCGAAATCGGGTACGAGACATTGGAGCGGCTTACGGTCCTTGTCCTGGCCGGATTGGTGGCGATGGGGATCGTCGATTTCATCCTGGTACGAGCTCTCGTGCGTCCGATGGAACATCTGTCTCGAACAGTCGAAGCGATTGGTAATGGCAAGCTGGGTGCCCAAGTGACCGAGTATCGCACCGCGGAATTGGCCGTCCTGGCGAAGTCGATCAATCGGATGAGCCAAATGCTGGCCGCACATGATCGTGAAGTGCATCAGCAAATGTCGAAGGCCCGTCGCCTGCAGCAGCACCTGTTACCACCGTGGCCCACTGTCGCCGGGCTGACCACAGAACGTCGCTTTTTGCCCGCGACCGAAGTCACGGGGGACTATCACGAGGCATTCCCGCTTTCCAATGGCGAATGGTTATTTTGTATCGCCGATGTCACTGGCCATGGTATTCCCGCCGCGATGACAGCGGCGATGTTGAAGATCCTGTTCCACCAGGCGGTCGCTCAGACACACGACCCGCAGCAAATTCTGACTCGCTTGAACAGCAACTTCGGTGCGGTCGTGATGCCGGGCGATTTCGCGACAATGTTGATTGTGCGCTGGCATCCGAGTCAGCAACGAATCTCGTTTGCCAATGGGGGACATGAACCTGGCATGCTCATGCGGAAGAACGGTGAACTCGTCCTGCTCGAATCGGACGGTCTGATGGTGGGAGCAGTCCCCGAAGCCCACTGGTCGCTGCATACGTATCCGATCTCTGTAGGAGACCGACTGTTCATGTACACCGATGGGGCGGTCGAAGTATTCAACGCCAGTCGCGAGCTCTTCGGCCGAAAGCGACTGTGCGATGCCTATCTGGCGAACCGGACCGAGCATCCCAAAGTCGCCGTCCAGCAGATCATTCAGTGCCTGGACAATCATCGGGGCGAGCGAGCATTCAGTGACGATGTCACACTATTGATGATGGAGTTTGCCGCAGAATTCGCCCCGGATGACGACTCGATCGATGATCAGTAACGACGCCTCTCACGCCGCAATCGGATTCCGATCAACCGGATGCAAAGTCGATGCTAGCGATGCCGGCATTCCCCCCAGTGTCTGACGGAGGCCTTCAGCCTTCCCTGCCGCCAAACCAGGCCAGCGTTCATTGAACTCTCCCCATCACCAGCAACAGGCTCGATCGCATATTTCGACGAATCGACATCCTTTCGCATCAATAGCGCGGGCTCGATGTGGACAGGTCCGCCGACCGAAGTCTTCGTCAGCCGTTGATCACCGGCGTTGAAAATCGAAGCCGAAGTCGCACGCGTCGCCTGTCTCGTTGGCCCGGAGCAACATTCTTTGACACTGGCGTTGGCCACCAAAAACAGGGTTGAAGTCAGCGCCGCCACGATCTGACCTCGTTTTCGCAGAAACATCGAAACACTCCGTGGCTTCAGCGACACTCGAAGCCCAAAGCTTGGCGGATACGATACGAACATGCCGTGATCAGGCCACTATTGGACGTGATCTCGCTTGGGACAGAAGGTGAGGCGGCGTTTCATCGTCCAGCGCATGGCCATTTGCCGTACAAATCGCGTGTGTGAGGTTTTGCCCGCAGAATTGGTTCAAACCACCTTCGACAATCGCCCTGTACGACCGTCGTAACACGTACGATCAGGAAACTCATTAAAAGCCCGACAGGCTCGAGTGAAAAAGACACTTCACTCAATGTTGCGTTTGATCCACACGCGGACACGAGCAACGTTTGGAAGGTGACGTTTCAGCGAGAGGCAGCGTGCGAGACTTGCGACCTTTTACTGACGAATCCTCAATAGCGGATTCGCTGCGACAGATCGACTTAACTCCTCGGCCGGCTGGCGTCGCCGTCGCCGCATTCCGTGAAGGATATTCACAATGTTAGAACTCCCAACTCACGACGAAATCTCAACCGCCGCTGGCTGGTTCATGCAAGGGCAAACTCCGCCCAACGGGCAACAGACTCGAATTCAGATCCCGAATGGCAGGTTCCAGGTCGGACGCCGCCAGGACGTGAACTGCTGCCTGCTGGACAACAGCGTGTCGAAACTGCACGCCGAATTCATCGCGAGCGATTTTTCGCTGTTTGTTCGCGACCTGGCCAGCACAAATGGCACCTACGTCAACGGGATCCGTATTCGCGAAACGGTCCCGATCGACGAATGTGATATCGTGCAGTTTGCGGGATTTGAATTCGTCGTCGGCAGAATGTGCGTCGATCAATCGACTCGAACACAGGTCCATTCGGTCACGGACTGGATGCAGACTCTGACGCAGTTTCACAAGCTGCTCTCAGAGCGAGCACTGATTCCACACTTTCAACCAGTCGTTCAACTGACCGATGGTCAAGCCATTGGCTACGAAATCCTTGCTCGCAGCCCAGTGCCTGGCATGGTCAGTCCGCGCGAGATGTTTGACGCCGCGGAACGGACCAACCAGGCCGAACGCCTGAGCGTCATGTGCCGGCAGACGGGGATTGAAGTCGCTCAACGGCTGGCCCCGACGACGACCATGTTCGTCAACACGCATCCCAGCGAGACGACCGAATCGGCACTGCTTCGATCCTTGCAGGCCCTGCGAGATTCTGCCCCCAGCCAGCCAATTGTTCTGGAACTGCACGAAGCGGCGCTGACTCATCCACGCCAGTTGCGCGGGTTCCGCAATGCCCTGAATGACATGCAGATTGGCCTGGCCTACGATGACTTTGGAGCAGGGCAGTCCCGACTCCAGGACTTGGCCGAAGTTGCTCCGGACTATCTGAAGTTCGACATGAGTCTGATCCGTGACATTCACTTGCTGACACAACGCCAGCAGATCGTGGCGGGATTGGTTCGCCTGTCGCTGGACCTGGGGATTCAACCGTTGGCCGAGGGAATCGAAAATGCAGCGGAGGCGGAAGTTTGCCGCCAGATCGGGTTCACTCACGCGCAAGGTTACTATTATGGCAAGCCCGCGCCACACGTCTGCATGAAGGACGAAGTTGATGAAACGGTCAAGATGCCGATCCAATCGTAAATAAGGTTCTTCGCAGAGCGATGATTGTTGGCGGTCGCCTGCAGATGAGGCTTCCGTTGGGCTTGCCCCAACGGAGCCAACAACTTGCAAGCTACTGAACACTTCGACACGAAGACAAGCTCTCCGTCCGGCTTGCCCGGACGGAAGCAGCGACTTCGCCGCTACTCAATGAGCTTAGCAGATTGCCCCTGATATTCTGGTAGCCAGAAAGTCGTGACTTCCGTCCGGTCAAGCCGGACGGAGAGTCTTTTTGCTCGCGGACAACGGTAGCTTGATAGTTGTGGGCTCCGTTGGGGCGAGCCCAACGGAAGCCGAGAAGACTACTTGCCGAGCGCCGCTGCGGCCTGCTGGAACGCCCCTTGCGCCTGGCCGCCGTTGCCGGGGAAGCCAGCGTGCTGGATCATCCAGACGGTGACCAGACCGCGTTGAGTATCCACGGTCATATTCGTGGCATGCGCTCCGCCGTGGCCGAACGTCGTCGGACTGACAGACCACCCGAGACCGTAGCCGTCCTTCAGATTATCGCCCGTCTGCTTGCTGACCATCTGCTTCAGGGCCGCTTCTGACAGGAAGCGTTTCCCTTCATAGGTGCCGCCGTTCAACAGCATTTGACAGAATCGGCCCATGTCACCGGCAGTCGAAAAATATCCACCGGCAGGCATGGGAAATCGCCGACTGTGATCCGATAGCGGGTAGAGCAACTGACCAATTGGAAACTCCTCCAGATTGTCCTTGGCGGCGTTGGGCTTGTATGACTTGGCCAGACGAGAGACCTGTTCTTCATTCGGCCAGAACGTGGTGTCTTTCATCCCCAGTGGTTTGAACAGGCGTTCTTCCATGAATTGCTCATAGGGGATTCCGCTGACCACTTCGATGATTCGACCTGCGGTGTTGATGCCCGCGTTGCTGTATTGGTATTTGGAATCAGGTTCGAATTCGAGTGGCGTCAGGGCGTAGCTGCGGACGGCTTCGCGAAGCGGCAGCCCATCCAACGTTGGCTGTTCGATCGCCGAACGGAACGGCAATCCACTGGTGTGCGACAGCACGTTCTTCACGGTAATAGGGTGCTTTGGCCGCTTCAGCAACTTCGTCGAATCGTCCTGGTAAGCGATGACCATCTGGCCGCGAAATTCGGGCAAGTACTTTTCGACCGGGTCGTCGATGTTCACCTTGCCTTCGTCGACCAGCAGCATCAATGCCGTCCCCGTGATCGGCTTGGACATGGAGGCGACCCAGAAGACGCTGTCGGCCGTCATCGGCTTCTTCGCGGCGACATCGGCGTAACCTACCGCGTCGACACTCAGTACCTTGTCTTTCGATGCGACTAATGTCACGGCCCCGGCGAGCGAGTGACTGTCGACATACGGCTGCAGAACGGCCGCAATCTTGGGCTCTTCCGCCTGCGCGAATGGAGCCGACAGAGACAATAGCAACAAAGGGAATGCCAGCTTATGCGCTCTCATCAGTTGTCCTTCTCGGATGCCAATCTGTGCATGAATCCAGACAGATGATGCCGATACAGCGACGATGCGGTCAACCGCGAGAGCCTGAAACTTCTGTGGGCTTTGGCCAACTCAACTCTTTGCTTCGAAATGCGCATCAGAATTCGGAGGTCACTTCACCACCGGCCCGAGTCGCGATTGCCTTGAACAAGTTTGAGTCGATGTACTGATTCACGAATCGGACGCGACCGTCACCGAATAGCAGGTGAACCCCACCCACATGCCAACTGCTGAAGTCGTCGATGTGCAGGGCAGGGTGGTTTGGCGTGTGATCTGACACGGCCAGGATCCGTGCGATTGCTTCATCGCCCTGCGGCACAACTCCTACCCAGGTGCTGTGCCAGCCGAGGGAGTTGTTCGTGCGATGTTCTCCCAGGAACACGGTATTGCTGGTGCCATCCGCGGCATCGGCCATCCGCGTCGCACTGTTGTGATAGAACATCCCATTACTGACACACTGGGCGGCGGGAAACGGCGGGGTCGCGCAAATGTCCTCGAAACCCTGTGATCCAAAGCTCGCCACGTAGTTCGCTGTTGGGAGTGTGGCCAGGATGTTGGATAGATTCCCTTCCTGCCCCAAGGACCAGATATCCGTGGAGGGATCCGAAGGGCAGCGAAACGCCGGCAAGGCCGTCTGCCGAGCGACAAGGTTGCTTGGATCCAGGCATGACACTCCGAAGTTGAGGCGGTTATAGAGCGGCGCTTGATCGAGGTGCGGCAGAATGTGACTGCCCCAGGCGAATCCGTTCGGCCCCTGCATGTTCGGCACGCCCGATTGAACTCCGATCCAGCCAGGAGGAAACGCATTCATGTTGTCGTGATAGTTGTGTAGCGCCAGCCCCAGTTGCTTCAGATTGTTGATGCACTGCGAACGACGAGCGGCCTCGCGAGCCTGTTGAACGGCGGGCAAGAGCAAGGCAATCAGGACTGCGATAATGGCGATGACGACCAGTAGTTCAATTAGCGTAAACCCTCGTCGAAAACGACGAGACAAAGAAAACATGACGATGATCCTTCTGTGATGACGACGAGCCGTCCCATAGGTGGACAAAGCTCAGGAACGGCGCTTGGCACAACAAGTCTCGTTGCAGATCACGGGCGTGATCTCACGAGCAGGGCGGAGCAGAGACGACGAAATTGAAAGTGGTCGCGTTGCAGTGAAAAACTGCACACGAAGACGATCAATTCCGTTCGCGCCAGCAAGCGGTTCAGACAGAAGGTGGCCCACGCGAATCGAAGGCGAGAGCAGAATCAAACGCCGGCCGAAGAATGGGCGCGATCGCGACTGCTTCAACTCGTTCCAGCGTTCCCGTGAGCTGAATGACTTCGGCCGCGCACCCGACATGTAGCGCCAGGACGCAGAGTCCGCAGTGCTGATCGTCGTCAGGACATTGATCGTGCGAATCGTGGCTCGAATGCGAATGAGCGGGTGCGGAGGAATGAGAGTGGTGATGCGAACAATGATGAGTCGGGCGGGGAACTTCAGCCACGGCCGTTCGATGAAGCAATTTCGAGTGATGCAGCAGACGATGAGC